>NZ_DATIRM010000076.1:0-5473 GCF_035469765.1 Psychrobacter sp. | reverse complement strand
TAATGAACTATAAATGCAGTTGGAAAAGCTGCACATTGATAATAAGCCCTTCATTGTAAAGGGCTTTTTTTTCGCCTGTCTGTTGTTTTATTTTGAACTTTAAGTAAACTATATAAGTTAAAATACAATACAGTAACTTTTATTAACAATAAGATTAATACCAAGCGTTTTGGAGTCTGATGATGAAAGTGTTTGTTTGGTCATTCATTGTAGTGGTTGTATTTGTCGTGATTTTTGGGGTATCAATATTTAATAAGTTGGTACGCGCCCGTAATCAAGCAAAAAATGGTTTTGCGCAGATAGATGTACAGCTAAAACGTCGTCATGATTTGATTCCAAACCTAGTCGAAACTACAAGACGTTATTTGTCTCACGAAGAAGAGACATTGACGCGTGTTATTAGTGCGCGTAACCACGCCCAAAGTTTGCAGGATTCTAGCAAGCATCAGCCAGACTCGCTTGAGCATATGGCACTATTTGCCAAAGCTGAGAGTATGTTATCCAAAGCATTAGGGCAATTCTCAGCTGTCGTGGAAGCCTATCCTGAGCTAAAAGCTGACAGTATGATTAAAGAGCTGATGGAGGAGCTGACCAATACTGAGAACCGTATTGGCTTTGCGCGTCAGCATTATAATGACAGTGTGATGTTTTATAATAATGATCGCGAAGTATTCCCAAACAATCTGATTAGCACGACTTTTGGTTTTCGTCCTCTTAGTCCATTGGTGTTTGAAGATAGAAAAGCGATTGTACAATCACCTGTCGTTAATATGGGCTGATGTTTACATAGGTTCAAATACGTTTAGCTATCGTTAATTTAGGCAACTAGATGGATTTTTTTGGTGAACAGCGTAGCCGTACTCGGCGCAGCCTATTACTGTATGGGCTATTTTTTTTCATTATATTTGTCCATATTGCGGTGGCGCTCGGTGTTATGTCGCTGCTGCTTACGATATTTACCGGTGGTATTTATTATTGGGCGTTGATACTGGTTGTGGTATGGATAATCGGTAGCTTTATCATTGGCAGTTTTTTGGAGTATAGACGGCTAAAAGCAGGTGGGCGTGCTATCGCTCAGCGCGTAGGTGCCGTTCGGCTGTTTATCGACCACAGCCAAGATGCGTGGGAGCATAGCCGCGGAGTTGCTCATCAACATGAGCCTGTACAAAAGGTTCGTTTTAGCGCTCGTCATATCGCGGTACGTCATGAGCGTGATTTTCCGCCTGTTTATCGTCGCTATTATGAAATTGCCCAGCAGCTCGCCATTGCTTCGGGTTTAAGTATGCCGATACTCTATGTATTGCCTGATGAGCATGGTATCAATGGCTTCGTTGCGGGACGCGATAGTCAAGATATGGCGCTTGTAGTTACCCAAGGTGCGCTTGATAAACTGTCTAATGAGGGGTTATATGGTCTGATAGGGCACGAATATGGTCATATTTTACATGGCGATGCGACATTTAATCTGCAACTAATGGTGGTGCTAGCAGGCTTACAATTACTCTATGACTGGAGTGACTCTGTTGATAATCTTGGTGCTGGTCATAAAAGTAGCCAGTATGGTTATTTTGGTAAAGCGGTCAATACGGCTAATGTTTTGTCGCAAAAAGCCATTGATAACCATGCAGGTAATACCGAGGCGCAAACAGCAAGTTTTACTACCCATAGTGAATGGGTAAATTATTGGCAAGCTCAATCAAAAAATCAGCAACCTTTAGCGAAAGGACGGTTTATTTGGCGCCAAAACAGCGCTGCTGTTGATCGACAAGCCCCGCGTAATATCTGGACATTACTAATACATGGCTTGAGCTTTTCTAGCATGGCAAGTGCCCAGCTAATCAAACACAGCTTTAACCGCGAGCGTGAATTGCTAGCCGATGCGACCAGTGTACAGCTCACACGCTCGCCGGCGATTATGGAAACCTTGCAAGCCATTCATCAAGATGCTTTGGGTTCGCGCTTGACGGGTATCGCCGATATTAATGGGTTAAGTCATTTCTTCTTTGCCAGTAGCGGTGCTGACCTAGGTGATGTCTCATGGCTTGCCACTCATCCAAGTTTGAGTGAGCGTATGAGTGCCATTAATGCCAATGCTTATCACGACTTTGCTGTACAAGTTGCCAAAGAAAAACGTATTAATCAGAAGAAAGTACAAGAGGTATATGAGCAGCGCCGGCTGGGTGATTGGGGAGTAATAACAGCAAATAGCCTAAATAGAAAAGAGAATAGCCTAAGTAAAAATTCGCTAGAAAAAATTGAGCTCCAATCTCAGTTAGTACCTAATATTAATAAGAATAATGATACAGAAGTAAGTAATGAATTAGACGCGGACACAGGTCTTAAATTTACTGTAGAGAAGGACGTGATAGTTGATGGGTGTTTACAAGTTAAAGCAAATTCTATTGATACACAGAAGCTAATAAAGCCACGGCAAGCAAAGCCTGATAGTCACTTGTCAGTAAAAGGCTTAATCAGTACTGCTGATATAAACAAGGTGTCACTGCCACAATATGTGCTTAATTACAGTCACCATCCGCGAGGCGCGCATGCTTTGATTGAAGCGGTGATGTTATGCCATCAAGGTCGTATATTGTCTACAACTGTCACTTATGATTTGTCAGATATTTGGACTGGCACTCCTAAAGATAGGGTAATGACTACGACTGATAGTAGCACTGGCTTTACTGCTGATGTAAAACCTAAAATTGATACAATGAGTGATAAGAAAATATTGCCGCATACCATAGACCAGCAGTTACTAGAGGTAGTTGCTAGTATTGATCGGCGGTTAGATAGTGCTTTGATAATATTTGCTATAAAGCAACTATCCCAGCATGATTTATCCGAAAGCGCGATAAATAAATTACGCCTAAAAAGTGAAAGTAGCCACAGCCACCAAAGCCATCAATATTATAGACAGCAAACAAAATCTCGTACCATGCTTATACGCTATCAGCACGGCATCATTGATCTGTTTAAAAGTCAGTTAACCGTCGATTTGAGCAGAGATTTTTCTGATAAAATAGTCAATGATGAGGGTTACATTGATAAGCCTAAACCAGTATTCACGCGCTCAAAGAATACAATCTCTCGGTCACCATCAATTTTGTCGTTATGGCAGGCGCTGCACTTGCGGCAACTACTGCATATACTGTCTGGTGTTTTAAACCATAAGTTATCAAATGCTAATGAATTATGGCAATTAGAGTTACGAGCTGGTTTAGATGATATTTATGCTCAGCTTGATCCTTCAGGACAGGTATTTAATGGTCTTGATGTTGCCGCGAAAACGATGCTGACTTTATTGGCTTATCGCTTATCCAAAGATGCCAAGGGTCAGATAGTATCAGCTCTAGATAGCTCGGTACATATTTCAAGGCTTAGCTATAATAGTGCTAGTGTTGCTCACTATGTTGTAGATGTGCGCCGTCATGCGCGCTTGATTGATATCGATTTAACAGCAGTGAGCGATGCAAATTTGCAATGGCTATTATTAACCGCGCAAAACCTAAATAGTGTGCAATTATTGGCATTGATAGAAGCAGTGCCTGTTTTTATATCACCAAGCATAGATAGTGAAGAGGCTGGTGATAATTATCAAGACAGGCAGCAGAGTGATGGTCAAATAGATTATAATAGCGCTATAAAAAACAGCCATATTAATAATGCCATTACTGATAAGCTATATGTAGTTAGCAATTACCGTCAATGGCTAAGTACATTGCATACAGTGATGTTACACGATACGATAGTCAGCCAAGATGAATATGATTGCTTGACGATACTGGCAGAGCACTGGCTTGGTGTTAGACAGCTTTTTTAGGTAGATTAAACGATTTTATAGTTAATGCGTTAAGTTATTGTTAGCATTGTTTTTGACATTAAAAGCCTGTAAACCCATTTGAGATAAGTAGGATAGTAGAGTCGCATGAGTGATATCCGAGACCCGCAGGCTATATTACAGCACCGTATACAGCAGCGTCAGATTTTAGCGATGATGGGTATCAATCAGTGGGTGCAACCAAGTTCAGAAACCCTTCATATTGCTGACATAGCAGCGCCAATTGCTTCTGCTGCCAGCGATGAACAACTAGGGATTGTGCAACCAAACCCTGAGCAGTCAAGTAATACAGCTGCGAACGTCGAGTCTTCAGAATCTATATCGAGCTTACAAGTAAATAGCCCTGCTGATAGTGTCTATGATGAGGCTCATAGCTATGTTGAAAATGAACAAAGTCCAGTCACCTATAATTTTGATACTATTAGTCCTGATGTTGCTGTTAATTCTCTTGTAGAAACTGTTGTACAGCAAACAGCTGTGCCTAGTGGACAAGCATACTCTAGCGATAACCATCATGAAAATACGCTTAAAGTAGCGCCGTTTAATTTACAAGGCGGGCGCTATGGTGACTGGGTTATTATGATTGATATCCAAGCGCTGAATAATGACAGTCAAAAGCTCTGGCAAAATATCACTCAAGCACTATCCATCACTTGTGAGACGACCTCATTTCCTATCTGTGAAGGTATGGATACGGCTGAGCTTGCCAATGCCAGTCTTGCAGGCTACATATTTAAAATTGGTCGTAGCGAAGAGATAAAGGTGGCGTCATTGACTGTCTTGCCAGACGGCCTTGAGCATCCTAATTTGACTATGGTGCCAACCTTAGATGAGATGCTTGCTGATAGCAGCTTAAAACGTCAGCTTTGGGAGCAGTTATCTAATCAGAGTTAAAGACTTGTTTATTGATGCTACAGATATTAAAAATAGAGATAAAATTTACCTTAAGGGGTTTTAAAGCTGCAGTTTTATAGATTAGCTGCTAAAACTACTGCTTTAAAGCTTATATAACAACGATGATTTCATCATATTTAGGATAATGACTGTGACTACTAACGCTGCTTCTAACCGTATACCTAACTTTTCTGCCGGCCCTGCCACCATACCGACTGCTGTATTATCACGCGCTCAAGAAGAATTACTTGATTGGCAGGGACGTGGTATGTCGGTTATGGAAGTGAGCCATCGTAGTAAAGAATACATCGCAATTACCGAAAAAGCCGAAGCTAAATTACGCTCGTTGATGGACATTCCAGACAACTATAAAGTGTTATTTCTACAAGGCGGTGCCAGCTTACAGTTTTCAGCGATTCCATTGAATCTACTAAATGGTGGGCGTGCAGACTATCTGACAACTGGTGCATGGTCAGGAAAAGCGATCAAAGAAGCGCAGCGCTACGGCAAATTAGGTCTTGGTGAGATAAATTTAGTTGCTAGCGGTAAAGACAGTAATTTTACTGATGTGCCAGCCCAAAGCGAGTGGAATGTTAGCGAAGATGCAGCATATTTCCATTACTGTGCCAATGAGACCATTCATGGTCTACAGATATTTGAGCCACCAAAAGTTGATGTGCCTATTATCGCCGATATGTCTTCCTGCATTTTGTCACAGCCAATTGATGTGTCTAAGTT
>NZ_DATIRM010000075.1:0-14483 GCF_035469765.1 Psychrobacter sp. | reverse complement strand
GATTGACTGACCACTACTGCCAGTTCTCCTTGCTCGCCGTCAGGTAATATGTTCATATCACTATCTAACACAACGAGTGTATGCCCCGGTAGCGCCATACCCATCGAACCAACTGGGCACTCATGTTCTAACGCATGGTGCTCACAGCAGGTCATTCCCGTTTCGGTCTGCCCATACTGATCACAAACTTTACAGTTTAAGTAGGTCTCAACCCAGTTGACCACTTCGGTATTCAATGTCTCGCCTGCTGAATTGGCACAGCGCAGTGATAATTTAGCTGTTGTGTCATTGTGATCAGCTTCAAACACACCACTCGATTTCATCATACGAAATGCGGTTGGTGAAGACGCCAAATTGCTAATTTTATGGCGTACCATAAAGTCGCGGGTATTAGCAGCGTCAAAGCCAGACTCGTTAAAATACGTGGTAACACCCATCAATAGAGGTCCAGTAATCGCATAATATAACCCATACGCCCAGCCTGGATCTGCCATATTCCAATAGTTGTCATCCGCGCGCAGGTCAATCGCATAACGCATATATAGATAAAAAGCTGAGAGCGCGCTTAATGGCACACTAACGCCTTTTGATTTACCTACCGTACCTGAGGTAAACATCTGTAAAAATGGTGCATCGGTATTTAGCGATACTGGTTCTACAGTTTGCGACTGCTTTGATATCTTGTCAGCATAATTATCATCACCCCAGCTTTGCGTATCTACCTTGCTACCAACCAACACCATTTTGGTTTGCTTGGCCAAATCATCAAACTTGCCGCGATTATCTTGATTGGTAAAAACGACCTTGGTATTGGCTTTGTCCATTCGATACTTAATCGAGTCATAACCAAAAGCGGTAAATAACGGTTGATATACCGCCCCAATTCGCCAAGTAGCTAATACAATCGTGAGTAACTCAGGGGTACGCGGTAGCATAGTCGCCACTTGATCGCCAGCTTGCACGCCATAAGAAAGTAATAAATTAGCAACTTGTGCACTTGCTTTATCAAGCTCAGCAAAGCTCATACGTGTGACATTTCCAGCCGTATCTTCATGTACCAGTGCGATATTGTCACCGCGACCGTCACGCACATGACGACCACAGCACGCCATATAAGCATTCAAACGATCGTCTAAATGCTCTCCAAATATCTCTGTCAGTAATGCGTTCATATCAAAATTATGATAATAATCGCTATAGTTCGTTATTGTATTGACGGTATTTACTACAGTTTCTGCAGATGAGGTGTTCATAAGCTAATCCTTTAGCAATCGAGAGTCACTGACAAAGTTAGTGATTTATAAATCGTAAAACAGTCATATCCTATCAACTGTTTGCACATATTAATGTACGTATGCTCTATTAGTAACGCATTTTAATATTTATTTCAATACATAACGTATCATTTTTATATTAAAACCACCAGATTATTGTCGGAATTTTATTTTAAAGTGCTCAATAGCCACTTAAGAACTCAAGCAATGCTTTCTCCTCGCAGCTTTGATACTGCTTAGCACGTCCACGGCGCGCTTGCTTATAAGGCTCAAAAAACTGAGCTGCTAAAAACTGCTCGATAATAATAGGATTGATATAAGAGGCTCGGCATATCGTTGGTGTATTGCCCAACTCATCAGCGACACTTTTTACCATATCAGTCACCAGTTGCTAACGCTCTTTACTATTAGGCGCACTAGCTAAAATTGCTTTGCCAGATTTGGTTTTCAGCTCATCATAGAGATAGCTGGCCGCAAGCACACTTGCCATCCAAGTACGAAAGTCCTTTACACTGTACATCTTGCTTTCACAATCGTTACCGCAAGTATGACTTCGCAAATAATCATTGATATCCGCACTATCAACCACTTGCTTATTACCCTCTTCATCTAAATATTTAAATACTTGATAACCAGGTAGCTCAGAGCACGCTTGGATGATGTCAATCAAGCGCTCATCTTGCAGCTCTATATAATGCTCCTTAGCACTTTTACCGACAAAATCAAATGCCAGCTCAGTATCTGTTTCACTCACGTGCTTGCTGCGTAAAGTGCTCAAACCATAGCTTTTATTGAGCTTGGCATAGCGACTATTACCGATACGAATCAAGGTGGTCTCAAGCCACACGCTGCCTGTATGATACGCTTGCGAGCAAAACCGATATGATTCAATACCGCAAGAATTTATGATAGATATCCGCTTTTTTATAACGCGTTTAAGGTAAAAAAACAAAAAAAACGCCAAGCATTCAATACTTGGCGTTTTTATGAGTCATCTTAATCCAATCTAAAAAACTATTCACCATAAGTGCATAGATAAGCCGTTTCAACTTCTACTTTTACTTGAAATTTCTGATTGGCATCAACGGTAAATTGCTCACCAGCATTAAAGGTTTGCCACTCATTACTTTCTGGTAGCTTCACTGTCAATGCACCACTAACTACACTCATAGTTTCAAATTCACTGGTGCCAAATTCGTATTCACCAATCTCCATTACCCCAACGGTAGCAGGCTTGGTAGCTGTTTGAAAGGCGATAGAAGTCACTTTATTGTCAAAATAATTGTTAACGCTTGGCATAATTTTCCTTAATAAAAGGTTGGTTGATATTTCATAGCTATCTTTATATGCTAATTTTATAGTCTGGCTTTATAGACCTGCTTTTAGGCTTGCTTCGATAAATTGATCGAGGTCACCATCAAGCACCGCACCAGTGTTAAAGGTTTCAACGCCGGTACGCAAATCTTTGATACGTGAGTCATCAAGTACATACGAGCGAATTTGACTGCCCCAACCGACATCCGACTTACCATCTTCAACCGCTTGCTGCGACTCCATACGTTTTTGCATCTCAAGCTCATATAGCTTAGCTCGCAGCATCTTCATTGCCGTGGCTTTGTTACCATGTTGGCTACGTTCATTCTGACAAGTGACCACCACGCCACTTGGCTCATGGGTAATACGTACCGCAGAATCGGTAGTATTAACATGCTGACCACCTGCGCCAGATGAGCGATAAGTATCAATGCGCAAATCTGCCGGATTGATATCAATCTCGATATTATCATCAATCTCAGGCGACACAAATACGGCAGCAAATGAAGTATGACGACCATTATTACTGTCAAAGGGCGATTTACGTACTAAGCGATGGACGCCAATCTCAGTTCGTAGCCAACCAAAAGCATAATCGCCTTTAATCTCAATCGTTGCCGACTTGATACCAGCGACACCGCCAGCGGACACCTCAATAACATCCACTTTAAAGCCATGCGCTTCTGCCCAGCGCGTATACATACGCAGCAGCATCTCTGCCCAATCCTGCGCCTCTGTACCGCCACTGCCTGACTGGATATCCAAATAGCAATTATTCGGGTCCATCTCACCGCTAAACATCCTTCGAAACTCTAAATCTGCCACGCGCTTTTCAGCATTGTCTAATTCGGCTTGCACATCGGCAAGCAATGACTCATCGCCTTCCTCTACTGCAATCTCTAGCATCGTAGATGCATCTTCCAAGGTGGTTTCCAGCGAAACCACCACATCAATCACCCCATCAAGCTGACTTTTTTCTTTATTAATCTTGGTTGCGCGTTCTGGATCATTCCATAGCTCAGGGTTTTCCAGCTCTAAATTGACTTCTTCTAAGCGTTCTTGCTTACCATCAAAGTCAAAGATACCTCCGCAAGTCCTGCCCACGCTCAGATAAGTCTTTAATACGTTCTTGATACGGATTGATTTCCATAAGGGTTCCTGTGTGTTTTAAAAAATACGGTAGCGCTATTTTAAATGAGATTTAGGTGAAATGTTTGGCTAATTTTAGCCGCTATTTTCATCTTTTAAATTGACCAATCCTCAACCGCCCAGCGGTGTGCCAACGCATGGGCATGTAGCGCATCATCAGGCGACACACAAATAGCCATATCTGCCCACTCTAGTAATGGAATATCATTTTTGGAGTCTGAATACGCATAAGTCTTGTCAAAATTAATACCTGCCAGTTGCTGTTTGCCAATCCATTTGTCCAAATGATAAATCTTACCTTCTTTAAAATTTGGCTTATCGGTCAATTTACCCGTATAGCGCTCGTTTTTTATCTCAAGTGGCGTTGAAAGCACATTGCCGTCTTCAATCCCAAAGCGCTTAGCAATCGCCGAAACGACAAAGTCATTGGTCGCCGAAATAATCACCACATCGTGACCTGCTTCAACATGTTGACATAGGACTTCCATCGCTTTTGGGCGGATGTGCGGCTCAATCTCGCTTTTGATATAGTCTTCTCGCAGTTCATGCAATCTATCCATCGGTAGGCTACTTAAAAACTGTGCCACAAACTCGTTATATTCCGTCGCATCAAGCGTACCTTCGATATAGTCATTATAAAATTTCTGGTTGGCAGTACGATACTCCGCTTCATCGACAAGATTATGCTTGACGATATATTCGCCCCATAAATAGTCGCTATCGACATCGAGCAAGGTATGGTCTAAATCAAATAGTGCTAAGGTGCGTGAGACAGTCTGGCTGACAATGCTTGGCGTGCTCATAACAAAATACTCATGAAGGATAATAATAAAGGGTTTACAGTGACTTATTCTGGTTGTTCAATCTTTCTGAGACCAGTTTTAAATTTTTGACAACGCTCAGCATAATGTAGCGCTGACAATTTCATCATCAGTGCCTGCTCATCGGTCAATGTTTTCACCACTTTTGCAGGCGCGCCCATAACGAGCGAGTTATCTGGAATCTCTTTGCCTTCGGTGACCAGAGCTTTGGCACCGATGATGCAGTTTTTGCCTATTTTGGCATTGTTTAGGATGACCGCACCAATCCCAATCAAGCTATTATCGCCCACTTCGCAGCCATGCAACATTGCTAAATGACCAATGGTGACATGATTACCAATTTTCACTTCAATACCGGCATCGGTATGAATCACACTATTTTCTTGCACATTACTATAGTCACCGATATGGATACGTTCATTGTCACCACGTATCACGGCGCCAAACCAGACGCTTGCCTGATGACCTAAATATACATCACCAATGACTCGTGCTGAGTCTGCAACCCAACCACTAAAGGGTACAGCGAATGTAGGCACTTTGTCTAAATATTGATAAATCATACTCTATCCTTGATGGGTTTTTTTCAGTTGTTATTATTCATAAATGTAGTTGGCACAGATATCGGCTATAAAACTGACCTGGAAATATGTGAGCGCGTAATGTAGGAGCAAAAATATCGACAAGGCGGGCGATATTTTATCCTTCGCCATACCAGCAGTTGCTTACGGTAGCACTTATTATATGGATGATAAAGAGGGACGAGAGCAATTTTATTATTCATTTGCAACCAATGTTGCAGCCACTTATGCCCTAAAATCTGTGATTGATAAAGAGCGACCAAATGGTAGCGATGATAATGCTTATCCATCAGGTCATACCTCAAGAGCCTTTCAAGGTGCCAGCTTTATTCATAAACGCTATGGGCTAGAATATAATACCTCCTCACCACTACCTCTAGCCACAACTACTATGGCTACTTATAATTAAAGGTTAAGTAAGCGACATCTTAGATTTATTAGTCAAGCATCAGCTTAAGGTGCTAGCCCTTAACGCAAAACTCTAGTATAATGCGCAAAATCTGTGCCAAAGCGAGCTGACATGATGTAAGTTACTTATTCACCACTTAGTGAATCCTGTACCTTTTCATCTATGATGTCTTCTCGCTTTTTTGTGGAAAAAATTTGGCGCTGCCTCTTTTATTATGGTTATTTAGCCGCAGTTAAATACTAATAATCAAAAAAGCAGCGCTTTATTTTAACCAAAAAAACCAGCACAGCACTCACTAATAACAGCGGAGGCAACCCTTGAATTCATCGACAGAAATACAAGCAATTTTGGCACTAGCGGATGGTACGATTTTTCATGGTATTAGTATCGGTAGTCAAGGTCATCGTGTCGGTGAGGTGGTATTTAATACAGCCATGACAGGGTACCAAGAAATCCTAACGGATCCAAGCTACGCGCGTCAGCTCGTGACCCTCACCTACCCGCATATCGGTAATACCGGTACCAACGCTGAAGATGTCGAGTCTGGTAATGGCCATAAAGTGTGGGCAGATGGACTGATCATTCGTGATGCAACCATGGTCACCTCAAACTTCCGTAACTCAGAGTCACTGAGCGACTACCTACAAACTCACGATACTGTTGCCATCGCTGAGATTGACACCCGTCAATTGACCCGCCTATTACGTGATAAAGGCGCGCAAAACGGCTGTATTATGACGGCCTCTAATGGCAAGGATATCAGCAGTGAAGATGAGCAACAAGCTATCAAACTGGCGCAAGAGTTTGCTGGTATTGAAGGTATGGACTTGGCAAAAGAATGCTGTACTACAGAGAGCTTTGAGTGGACAGCAGGTAGCTGGGATTTATCAGATACTTTACTCAACCGCAACATCCCGGGCAGCCATGATAGCGGTACAGGCGGCTTCTTTAAGCATTTGGGCACCCATATTGAAGCAAAATATAACGTCGTCGCTTATGATTTTGGGACTAAAACCAATATCTTACGTATGCTGGTTGACCGTGGCTGTCATGTAACCGTCGTCCCAGCGCAAACGCCAATTAAAGACGTACTAGCGATGAATCCAGACGGTATTTTCTTATCAAATGGTCCTGGCGACCCTGCTGCTTGTGACTACGCTATTGACGCGGTACGCCATATTATTGAAGAAACCAATGTGCCAACCTTTGGTATTTGCCTAGGTCACCAGCTGATCGGTCTTGCCAGCGGCGCGAACACCATCAAAATGAAAACCGGTCATCATGGCGCTAACCATCCGGTTCAAGATTTGGCGACCGGTACCGTTATGATTACCAGTCAGAACCATGGTTTTGCGGTCGATGAAGACACACTACCAGAGAATGTTAAAGCTACTCATCGCTCATTATTCGATGGTACCAACCAAGGTATCGAGCTGACCAATAAGCCGGTATTTAGCTTCCAAGGTCACCCAGAAGCCAGCCCTGGTCCACATGACTGCGCGCCATTGTTTGATAAGTTTGCGGACATGATGGCAGCTGCTAAAGCTTAATGATGAAAGCATCAATAATGTGTTAGCAATGCGCCATTACGCTAGGCTTTTAAAATGCAGATTTCTTAGAAAAAGCTTTATCCAAATATAAATTACTTAAAATATCATATAACGAAGGTAGCCCTAACTATGCCAAAACGTACCGACATAAAAAGTATTCTTATCATTGGCGCAGGCCCTATCGTCATCGGTCAAGCGTGCGAGTTTGACTATTCAGGCGCTCAAGCTTGTAAAGCACTTAAAGAAGAAGGCTACCGCGTCATCTTGGTCAACTCAAACCCTGCGACCATCATGACTGACCCTACTATGGCCGATGCGACTTATATCGAGCCAATTACGTGGCAAACAGTTGAGCAAATCATTGCCAAAGAACGCCCTGATGCGATCTTGCCAACGATGGGCGGACAAACCGCTCTAAACTGTGCGTTAGAGTTGGATAAACATGGCGTATTGACCAAGTACAACTGCGAATTAATTGGCGCGACCAAAGACTCGATTGAGATGGCAGAAGACCGCAACTTATTTGATAAAGCAATGAAACGTATTGGCCTTGAATGTCCACGCGCTGAAACAGCTGAGACGATGGACGAAGCGTTTGCGACTCAAGAAAAAATGGGCTATCCCTGTATCATTCGTCCATCATTTACGATGGGTGGTTCAGGCGGCGGTATCGCTTATAATCGTGATGAATTTATCGAGATTTGCGAGCGCGGTTTTGATTTATCGCCAAACCATCAATTGCTTATCGATGAGTCACTGATCGGTTGGAAAGAGTATGAGATGGAAGTGGTTCGTGACAAAAACGACAACTGCATCATCATTTGTGCGATTGAAAACTTTGACCCGATGGGCGTACATACAGGCGACTCAATCACGGTTGCACCAGCACAAACCCTGACCGACAAAGAATATCAAATCATGCGTAATGCCTCATTAGCTGTACTGCGTGAGATTGGTGTTGAAACGGGCGGCTCAAACGTCCAGTTCGGTATCAACCCAGATACCGGTCGCATGGTCGTCATCGAGATGAACCCACGCGTCTCACGCTCATCAGCATTGGCATCAAAAGCCACGGGCTTCCCGATTGCAAAAATCGCAGCTAAATTAGCGATTGGTTATACGCTAGATGAATTGCAAAATGACATCACGGGCGGCAAAACACCAGCTAGCTTTGAACCTGCGCTTGATTATGTTGTGACCAAGATACCTCGTTTTAACTTTGAAAAGTTCCCACAAGCCGATAACGTGCTATCAACCCAGATGAAATCGGTTGGTGAAGTCATGGCAATTGGTCGTAACTTCCAAGAGTCGATGCAAAAAGCATTACGTGGTATGGAAACTGGCAATGATGGTTTCGATGAGCAAATTGACTTTGCTGCTATCAAAGACGGTAAGCTGAGCATTGAAAAAGCACGAAGCGAAATTACCAATCGCTTGACCATTCCAACGCCTGAGCGCATCTATTATATTGCGGATGCTTTCCGTATTGGCATGAGCGTCGATGACGTTTTCAAACTAACCAATATCGATCCATGGTTCTTGGTGCAAATTGAAGACATCGTCAAAACTGAAGCACAAGTTAAAGCGTTAGGCTTTGGCGGTTTAACTGAAAAGAACTTACGTAGCTTTAAGCGTAAAGGGTTATCAGACTTACGTTTGGCGAAGTTGCTTGGCGTCTCACAGAAGCAGCTACGTAAAAAGCGTTGGGACTTAAACGTCTATCCAGTTTATAAGCGCGTCGATACCTGCGCGGCAGAATTTGCCACCAGTACTGCTTATATGTATTCAACGTACGACAGCGAATGTGAAGCCAATCCAACGAATAACAAGAAAATCATGGTTATCGGTGGCGGTCCTAACCGTATTGGTCAAGGTATTGAATTTGACTATTGCTGTGTACACGCCGCACTTGCCATGCGAGAAGACGGTTATGAAACCATTATGGTTAACTGTAACCCTGAAACCGTTTCGACCGATTATGATACCTCTGACCGTCTCTACTTTGAGCCAATCACGCTTGAAGACGTACTTGAGATTGTCCGTATCGAAAATCCTGATGGCGTAATTGTGCAGTTTGGTGGTCAAACGCCATTGAAACTAGCCCGTGCCCTTGAAGCGGCTGGCGTCAAAATTATTGGTACTAGCCCTGATGCGATCGACCGTGCTGAAGACCGCGAACGCTTCCAGCATATGATTCAGCAGTTGAATCTTGTTCAACCAACCAATGCCTTAGCGACCAGCTTAGAAGATGGTTTGGTTAAAGCTAAAGACGTTGGCTATCCATTGGTAGTACGCCCATCTTATGTACTTGGTGGTCGTGCGATGGAAATCGTTTATAATGAAGACGAGCTAAGACATTACCTGCGTACTGCCGTACAAGCGTCAAATGAAGCGCCGGTACTACTAGACCGTTTCTTAGATGATGCTATCGAAGTCGATGTCGATTGTGTTAGCGACGGTACAGACGTCGTGATTGGCGGTATCATGCAGCATATCGAACAAGCAGGCGTGCACTCTGGTGACTCGGCCTGTTCATTGCCGCCTTACTCATTGTCTAAAGAGCTATGCGATGTGATGCGCGCACAAACCGTCGCCATGGCAAAAGAGCTTGGTGTTGTCGGCTTGATGAACGTTCAGTTCGCGGTAAAAGGTGAAACGGTTTACATCCTTGAGGTCAATCCTCGTGCAGCACGTACGGTGCCGTTTGTCTCTAAATGTATCGGTACTTCTTTAGCACAAATCGCAGCGCGCTGTATGGCTGGCACGTCGCTAAAAGACCAAGGCTTTACCACTGAAATCGTTCCTGCATTTTTTGCAGTCAAAGAAGCGGTCTTCCCGTTTGCTAAATTCCCTGGTGTTGATCCAATCTTGAGCCCTGAGATGAAATCAACCGGTGAAGTCATGGGCGTGGGTAAAACCTTTGGCGAAGCATTCTACAAAGCGGTTATCGGTAGTAATGAGCGTCTGCCAGGCCTACCAACTGAAGGCGAAAACAAAACGGTCTTTATCTCTGTACGTGATAGCGATAAAGAACAAATCGCTCCTATCGCTCGTCAGTTAGTTGATTTTGGTTTTAACATTGTGGCGACTACTGGTACTCAAAAAGTACTGAGCGACAATGGTATTGAGTGCAAACAAATCAATAAAGTTACCGAAGGTCGCCCGCATATCGTTGATGCCTTGAAAAATGGTAATATCGATATCATTATAAACACTACTGAAGGCAAGCAGGCACAAGAGGATTCATTCTCTATCCGTCGTAGCGCGCTACAAGGCAAAGTGTTCTACGTTACGACTTTAGGCGCAGCAGATGCGGTCTGTAAATCTTATGCCATTGATTTGCCTTTTGAGGTTTATAAATTGCAAGATTTACATGAGCAAGCAAAGTCTATTGTATAGCTCTATTGACTTGGCTGAATAATTTCAGTAGATTAAGCATAACCGTTAGGCTTGCCTAAGAGCTTATTTGAGCATGGTTCATCATTAATCACCGTAAACCATGCTTGAAATATAATTTAAATGATAGACCTAAAAAGCATAGTGGCTAAACTGCGACTATGCTTTTTATTACGTAAGCTTAAACGCCCAGATTATTGAATTGATATCAATGAATGATAGCGACCTGACTGGTTACGCCGTCTGAATCACTATTCTTTTTTTATTTTATACCCATTGTAACAACTCTGACACTATCTCTCTATGAGATGGTGCCCGTGTTATTGGTTTAAGGAAAAAACATGCAACGTTATCCCATGACTCCGCAAGGACATGCGGCTTTAGAAGCCGAATTAAAACAGTTAAAAAGCATTGACCGTCCACGCATCACCGCCTCTATCGCTGAAGCGCGCGAACACGGCGATTTAAAAGAAAATGCTGAATACCATGCTGCCCGTGAACAGCAAGGATTTTGTGAAGCCCGTATCCGTGACATCGAAGCCAAACTTGGCGGCGCACAAGTTATCGATCCTACGACGTTACCAAAAGATGGCCGTGTGATATTCGGCGTGAGCGTCGTTATCGAAAACATGGACACTGAAGAAGAAAAACAATACAAAATCGTTGGTGACGACGAAGCGGATTTTAAAGCGGGTAAAATCTCTGTTAACTCACCGATTGCGCGTGGTTTGATTGGTAAGTCTGAAGGCGATGAAGCGCGTATTGAAACCCCTAAAGGTGTGGTTGAATACGAAATTATGAAAGTCATCTATGATTAATCTAGCTGGCTTTTAGAGTGAGTCAAATAATAATTTTCTTAAGAAGTACATAAAGTAAATCGCACAAAAAGTCATTATTTATAGGAGAGCAGTTACACAACGCTGCTTTTCTACCTAACTCGTTTTAGCGCATAATTGTTGAGTTGAGATTGTTGAGCGCTTGCTTGGCAACTAATTAAAATAATGACGGATAAATCGGCATTTTGATAGGATGGTTTGATAGATAGCTTGTCTCGTTAGGCTGTTTATCATAAGTACTACTACCCTCGTTATTTGAGCTGCCCTGTAGCGTCAATTAACGGGGGTTTTTTTATCTAAGCGTTCCCCATTTTTGTGTTACTTATTATCATTTTAAAGGACTTTATTATGACCACCACTATTAATCGCTCATCAGTTGTGATGCAAAAAACAGCTATATTCACGGCAGTATCCGCACTGTTGGCAGGCACTGTTATGGCTATGTCTGCTGCCAATGCCGCTACTGAAGTGACCATCCTACCCTCTGCCGGTGGTAGTACCACTGTGGTTGAGCAGTATTCTGATGGTAAAACGGCTGTCATCACCGCTACGCCTAACAGCATTGGTATGCAAGATGGCATGCCTTTTGCTGTGACGCAGGTGACTAATGTACCGCGCTACGTGGTTCGCCAAGGCACTATTAATACTGTCGTCACTCAAGGTAGTGCGACTGTCACTAGTGTACCGGTGACTAACCAAATCACCAATCAAAGCAGCCGTGTTGATGTCATCGCGGTGCCCACCAGCACTGTCACCCAAGTATTACCGACGACTCAAATACTGCCTATTACCACAGCGAATCAGTTACCAGTGATAAATACGTCAGTGATCACTACCCCTGTGACAACAATTACCTCTATAGATGCCTTACAGCTCAAACCAACTTTTAGTACGCCTGATGTGGTCAATGCTCAAACCAAGGTCATGAAAATCCTCAAAAATAGTGATGGACGTGAAGTTGCAGTACCGGCTAACCATATCGCGCCTGGTGATGTCATTGAATATCATACCGTCTATACTAATACCACAGCGCAGCCGGTGACTGATATCAATGCCATGGTTTCTTTACCAAGTGGCATCAGAATGGTGTCATTGAACAGTCCATTACCAACGCTTGCGACCACTGGTGGTGACAGTTATCAAACCATTCAGCAAGTTGGCAATACGGTCATCGTTAAAGAAAATTACTCTGGTCTTAAATGGAATTTGGTAAATCTTAATCCAAATGCCGCACAGACTGTTGTGATACGCGCTAAAGTTCAATAAATACAGCAGTAGAATTAAAATATTAAAACTTGATAAATGTTAAATCTTATAAAGGGTCTTGTTTGCTAGTTCTCTAGTTGGCAAGACCTTTTTTTGTGGAAGTAATGAGCGACATCAGCTGTCGTCTATTGTTATTATTTCACTCATAAATACAATGACTTACCGCTAATTTTGCTAAAATAGTCTTTCATTACTGACATGGTAAATACCGCTTATGGCAACCATCAATTATGAACGACTGCAAGGTAAGCTCAATATCTTAGCGGATGCTGCTAAGTATGATGTCTCTTGCTCTTCCTCCGCTGGTACGCGCAAAAATCAAGGCGGTGGTCTTGGTGATGCTTCAGCAACCGGTATTTGTCACAGCTATACTGAAGATGGTCGCTGCGTCAGCCTGCTTAAAATTCTCTTAACCAATCACTGTATTTATGATTGTGCTTATTGCACCTCGCGCAAAAGCAATGACACCCCGCGTGCCGCTTTTAGTGTCGAAGAAGTGGTCGATTTGACCATGCAGTTTTATCGTCGTAATTATATCGAAGGCCTGTTTCTTAGCTCAGGTATTTTTAAAAGTGGCGACTATACGATGGAGCGACTGGTCGAAGTTGCTAAGATACTGCGTACCCGTGAGCGTTTTAATGGGTATATCCATTTAAAAACGATTCCTGGTGCGTCAAAAGAATTGCTATTAGAAGCTGGGTTATATGCTGATCGCTTAAGCGTTAATATTGAAATTCCGACTAAATCAGGATTGGCATTGCTTGCACCAGAAAAATCTCATGAGCAATTAAAAGCACCGATGGAGACGGTCAAAGAAGAAATCATCACCATTCGTGAGAGCCGTAAAACGCATAAAAAAGCGCCGAAATTTGTGCCCGCAGGTCAAACCAGTCAAATGATTGTTGGCGCGAGTAACGAGACCGATTTGCAAGTGATTCAGCTATCAAGCCATTTTTATAAACAATATGATCTTAAGCGGGTTTACTATTCTGGCTATGTGCCAATGTTATCTGATAGTCGCCTGCCAGCTATTGGTACGCCTGTGCCGATGATACGCGAAAATCGTCTCTATCAAGCCGATTGGCTCATGCGTTTTTATGGCTTTGGCGCGCACGAAATCGTTGAGCCGGACTCGCCATTTTTAGATTTGGACTGCGACCCAAAGCTAGCTTGGGCAATCCGCCACCGAGAGCATTTTCCAGTCAACATTCAAACCGCAAGCTATGAGATGATTGTACGTATCCCCGGTATCGGTACAAAAACAGCCAAGAAAATAGTCAAAGCACGCAAGTTCAATCAACTAACACTTCATCATCTGAAGAAAATGGGCGCGGCGGTCAATCGCGCCAAATACTTTATCGCAACGACTGGTAAAAATGAGCATCTTGCCCATTTAACCCGTGATAACTTTCGCCAATATGTACTGGCACAAACACAGACCAAATTTAAAGATCAACGCAGTGGGCAGTTGGCTTTGTTTTAAATAGCAAAATTATTAATAATTTAGCCACTATCATAAAGTTATCTTAGGATAAATAATGTCGCAATTACTGTCAGAACTTGCTAGAAATCAAACCTATGAGCTGGGGCAATTGACACCCAGTATTGTGCTTTATGAGCCAAGTTTTGAAGGGTGGCTCAGTGCGGTATTTTACGTCTATGCCAACCGGTTACAACAGGATATGTCGCTACAGCTTATCGCACAGGACTCTTATATGCCGTCATTACTTTCTCATGCAACCAGTGTAGAGACTGATACCAACCATGCTGAGCGAGTACTCACGAAGTTGAATCAACTCCTAGGTCGCTTGGGTATGCGCAATTTACTTTGGGGATTTTTGTCAGAAAAAGACAATATCGGTAGCACATTGTTTCAAGTAGTCAAAT
>NZ_DATIRM010000074.1:0-3358 GCF_035469765.1 Psychrobacter sp. | reverse complement strand
GGTATCGATCAACTTAGTGTTCTCTTTTGCCATTAATACCACTTGCTGCGCTGAGGGCGCATCTGCCGCTTCATAAGGTACAATCTTAACTTTATGTTCTGGATAACCTTTTATAATATATTGCAGAACTGGCATATCATATAAGAACACATCAGTCTTACCTTGCACTAAGTCCTGATAAGCCAAAAATACAGTAGATCTTGAAATCAATTCAACCGAGCTACCCATCTCTTTTAGAGTATCCTCTTCTTTAGAACCCTCTAAAGTACCTGTTTTTAGACCTTTGATATCGTTTAAATTTTCTATATCAAACTTTCCTTCCAAGTACATGATGGTAGCTGGATTAAAAAAGTAAGGTGTTGATAGACCATATCTTACCGCTCGATCATCTGTATAAGAAATACCAGAAATGGCTAAATCACGTTTTCCTGATTCCACGCTATCGAATAGGTCCTGCCACGTTTCTTTATAAAACTCGACTTTAAAGCCTTGCTCTTCTCCGATAGCTCTAATCGAATCAACATCAGTGCCTTGCATGTTGCCATAATCATCTTGAAATGAGAAAGGCGGTAAATCACCAGTCATCGCCACCTTTAATATAGGCGCTGAATCAGGTAGCTTACTTACAAAACTGTCTTTATTTTCCGTTACAGTTGTACCAGTTGCCTTAGTGTTGTCTTGAGTAGCAGAGTTACTACACCCAAATAATCCCACACTTAATATAATCGGTAATACTCGATATAATTGCTTCATCTCTTATCCTTAAGCCTAGATTTAATTCTAAAAAATCACTGATAAAAACAACTCTGTAAGTTTTAGCAAGTTGCAAAAACATTTAATTACAGAAAATTACCTGAGATAGTAATTGAGCAACTCTGCCATTGCAATCACTTTGTTTTGCTATACCATACAATTGTTTATAGATAGCCATAACTACCTATACAATCTAAAACTGACGTTAGATTAATTGTTGATAAGCTATCTGCTAAAAATAGCTATAATTTATAATAAAAAGTCAGACATAAAAAAAGCACTCAGACGCTTAATACGTACTGAATGCTTTCTATGATAGATATCAAATTTTAGAATTTAGTGGTCAATTACTCTACATTATCAAGGTTCAAATTACGATCTATCTGCCAAATCAAATAGCAACCAAGGCTCATCAACGCAAACATTGCAATACCAATCTTAAGTACTGGATTGACAGGGAATAAGTTTAAGAGCAAACCACCAAAAATACCTACTGAGAACATAAGCGAACCTTGTAAGGCACTTGCCATACCAGCACGGCGCTTTTGAAAAGCTAAGGCAATCGCCGATGCGTTTGGCTGCGTCAAACCTAGACCAGCAATACAAAAGAAAATACAGGCTAATACCAGTGGCAACCAAGCATCGGTGCCAAACACTACCCCAAGGGTAAATAGCGCTCCTGCTGAAATGACTTGCATCATCGCACCAAAACGCAAAATGCTCAAAATACGGAAACGATTGGTCAGCCATTGGTTCAGCTGAGTCAATGCCACAAAGCCTGCGGCATTCATACCAAAAAGCCAGCCAAAATGTGTGGCTGACATACCATAAGTATCCATAATGAGTTCAGACGCTGAGCTGATATAGACGAACATCGCGCCCATCAATAACCCGCCACCAATCGCTGGATAGTTAAAGGTAGGGTCTTTGAGCAACTCCCAATATTGACTGAGTATTTCTTTGGCAGGACGTACATTGCGGTTTTCTTCGCTAAGCGTTTCAAAGAAGAAAAATTTAGTGAGTAATAAATTAAGCGTACCAAAAGCTGCTAAAAACCAAAAAATAGAGTGCCAGCTAAAGAACTGCAAAAACACTGCGCCAAGTGATGGCGCTAGTATCGGTGCCAAACCCATCACCAGTATCATGATAGAAAACGCTTTGGCAGTTTGCTTGGCTGTTAGCCGATCACGAATCGCAGCGCGGGTAACAACTGCCCCCACACAGGCGCCGAGCGCTTGCAACG
Organism: Psychrobacter sp.; assembly: GCF_035469765.1. Taxonomy (GTDB): domain Bacteria; phylum Pseudomonadota; class Gammaproteobacteria; order Pseudomonadales; family Moraxellaceae; genus Psychrobacter. The sequence goes on along the minus strand of NZ_DATIRM010000074.1, from coordinate 1,362 downwards.
TACGACCGATAAACAACACATATTCATTGTTGGTGGTTGCACAAATAATAGAAGCAATCACATATAAGACCATACCTATATATAAAGGTTTGACGCGACCAACGCGGTCACTAAAAGGTCCATAAAATAACTGCCCAAATACCAACCCGATAAAATAAGCAGGTACGGAGTTTGCCATAAAGGCAGTCGAGACGCCAAAGTCATCCGCCATCGATGGTAATGCCGGCAGATACATATCAATAGATAAAGGTCCTACCGCAACGATAAGACCAAGCATCATAATCCATGCGACAGGTAAATCGGCAGAGCGCACGCGGTCAGCAGCAACCGGCTTATTAGGAAGGGAGAATTTTGGAGCAGACATAGTTAAGCCATTTGTTCTAGTGATTATTATTTTATTGTTATCGATAAACCGCTACGCAAGCAGACAGTCTTATATCGTACTGTCTGCCCAGATTTCAATAGAGGTATTACCTTAATAAAACAAACTTTCACAACAAATACAATGGCTCAACATAGCGCTGAGCGATTTGAGCGATAAAACCACTCAACCATCCTAACGAACCTGACGCTTGCCAAATTCGGTACTAGTTTGCTTGGCTTTTCTAAGTGCCAGTTTACGATTGCGCCCAAACATCATCTTTAATTGCCAGACCTTTTCTATATATAAAGTAACCGCTGATTGCTCAAACATGGCATTGATAACACGTTTGCTTGCCAGCACGGCATCTGGTGAACGTTCAGCAAATTCAGCGGCAAGTTGCTGCGCTTGCTCAAGTGGCGTCTCACTACAATGGCTGACCAATCCTAGCTCTTTACCTTGCTCGGCATTAATAATTCGCGCCGTCATGGCAAGCTCTTTTAGAATATCAGCTCGTACCACACCAAAGCCAGATTGGGTCAAGCCCATATCTGGTACTAAGCCCCATTTGGCTTCCATAATAGCCAATTTACAATCAGGATGACTAATACGAATATCACATGCCAGCGCCAGCTGTAAGCCTGCGCCAATACAATAGCCTTCAAGTACGGCAATGACAGGTACAGGAACATCGCGCCATATCAAGCAAACACGCTGAAACGAGCTCTGCCACGGTTTGATAAGCTCCCATAGTGCAAAGGCTTGGTTTTTTGGGTGATTTAAATCGCCCAAATCAATCCCAGCACAAAAGGTTCCTTCAGCACCATTTAAAATCACCGCACGTATGGTTTTGTCTTTACTGATACGAGCCGCCACTGCTATCAACTCTTCGACCACCTTAAAACTCATGGCGTTTTTTTTCTCTGGTCGATTGATAGTTACGGTTAAGATATCGTTGGTCGTGCTAACTTGCAGTGTTTCATATTGGTAGGTGGCGATAG
>NZ_DATIRM010000073.1:0-7426 GCF_035469765.1 Psychrobacter sp. | reverse complement strand
TACTGACCAGCATTCTCTAGAGGAGCTATAACAAACTTTTGCGTCATATTATCTTAAATCGCGTTTGGCGCGCTGTAGAGGTAGAGGCATCGAACTATAGCCTGTAGATCAAATTTTTTAGAGTTATTCAGGTTTTTACTGCTGACTTAAGTAAATCAGTCTCGGATATAGTCGGAGGTGGTTCACAATACATAGTTCGGGTTGTCTTAAATAAGTATATTAGCTAAGGTTAGAGGAAATCTCGCTTTAGGTAATGATTATGGATAATCGAACAGAGACAAGATATCTAAGGTGCGAACCTTACGGTAGGGTAATGCTTCATTTTCGACTACCAATTGAAGTCAGGTGGCGTTCAGTTTTGCTTTTAAGCTTATTCACTGGCGGTCTCTGGTTGCTTTTAACGTTATATAATATTGGCTTTACCCCTCGCTGGAAATGTACTATGTGTGGGGTAACACAATGAGATAGATTTCCCACGTACATACAATAGCGATTCGCCTTACATGTTTTAAATGGGTAAATAGGTTATTGATCATCAATTTATTATTGATACCCGATCATCTTGTGCATTTTCTCAGGAATGGTCTGTATCGGGTAAGTTTTTGGGAACGACTTCCCCATTAGGAATTAGAAAAACTTGCCGTACTGGTGCAAAATGGAATGTTAGTATGGTTTGCGTAAGGTTCTACTTATCTCAAAATAACGAGAGCGTGAAAGAAATGTTAACTCTCTTTAAAACAAGAAAGAGGATAAAAAAATGAGTAATATCAATCAGAAAAAATTACAGGACTACAGACACCTTACTAAAGATGGCGATATAACTGTACACTTAACCCAAGATCAACAAGCCATGATTTTAAAAACTTATGACTACGGACTGAACTCATTATCTGATATTGACGAGATGTTATTAAGCGCAGTGATTCGTCGGTTGAAAGCAGCTATAAATTCAGAGGATGAACCCAATGGCAAACATTAGAACCCTTGAGCTATAACCAGTGAAGTTAATGAAATACAAAAAAATTATAGCGATCGGTTAGATAATTTGTGCGCCCGAATTACCACCACCGACCACCAGTACCCGCTTATCTTTGTAGGCGTCTGGGCCCTCATAATGAGCAGAGTGGCATTGCTCCCCAAGGTACGCTTGCTGACCTTTAAGTGAGGGGATTGTATGCTTGCTCCACGTTCCCGTTGCACTCACCACGGTTTTCGCCAACCATGTGTAACTGCCATCAGTCACCCGTAAGCAACCGTGTTCATCATCACGCTGGACGCTTTGAACCTGATAAGGTCGATAGATTGGCAACTGGTAATGTTGCTCATAGTCAGCAAGATAATGAAGCACCTCATCTCGATGTGGATACTCGCCATCTTTTGCTTTTGGCATCAGACGACCTGGCAGAGAACTCATAACAGCGGGAGAAAACAACCGTAGTGATGGCCAAGTATGTTGCCACGCACCGCCACTTTAGTTTTGATCGTCAAGAATAATGAAGTCAACTTTGGCACGTCTTAGATAGTAGCCAACAGCCAAACCGGCTTGACCACCACCGATAACAATTGTGTCAAATACTTTAGTTGGCATAACTGTCCTCAGTCCCTGCTACCAAAAATGTTGGTTGCTCGTTTTGTGGTTTGGCTTGCAGCTCGTCAGGCGTTAAGCGAGCATATATTTCAATTAAATTACCGTCAGGATCAGTCAACCATAATTCATGTAAGGGCGTCCCTTTCCAAGTCGTTCGTGGTGGTTTAAAAACACTCAAGCCTGTGTCTTTTGCTTTAAAAAAAGCCTCAATGACCTCTTGCTTATTATTGACGTTGATACCTAAATGGTAAAGAGTATCGTGATTAAGCTGCTTACCGTCAGATACTACCAATACCATATTTAAATTGAGATCTGGGCGGATAAAGGTAGCATAACGATGCGTCCATTCCTTTGGCCAAGTATTTAGTAACCAGCTATAAAAGGCGGTGCTTTTAGCCAAGTCAGTCACTCGAATACTGCTATGAAATTCTATTGAAGGAATGCCAACGGGCATTTTAATGAGCTCAGCCAATACTAAAATACGTTGTAACAGCTGATCGCGCACTTCCCTAAAGCTCTCTAGCATCTTATCTGGCAAATCAGAGCCAGCAGCAGGGTCGCTCATAGGCCAATGCATGCGCTGACCACCACTCAGAAAAACGGGGCAGATCTCTTCTGCGCACAGAGTAATGATGGTATCTATATGATCATCCTCTATCTCATCAATAAATTTTGCGTATTGTTGGCTGATATCAATGCCAATCTCTGACATGACAGTAATGGCATGAGGGTGAAGATGCGAGGGGGCGGACCCTGCACTATATACCTCAATGTCCTTCGGTAAATAATGCCGAGCCAACCCTTCCGCTATTTGGCTGCGAGCTGAATTGGCCACACAAAGGAATAAGATTTTTTTCATATTGACTCCGCGATATACGCTTTATTGACTTCAAGTTTTAGAGTATCAGATATTTTATGATCTTAATTAAAGCCATTCTATTTATCATACTTCGAACACAAACCTAAAAGCGCCTTTACATACGAAATATTATATATATAATATTTCGTATGTAAAGGCGCTTATTAATGAGTATGATTATGGAAAATATGAATAAGAAAAAGGTGCTGTTTCTTTGTACCAGTAACTCGGCCAGATCACAAATGGCTGAAACATTACTGAAGTATAAAGCGGGCGATATCTATGAGGTTTATAGCGCAGGCGTAGAAAAAGGTGAAGTCGATGCACGCACCATCCAGGCCTTAGAAAAGTTCGATTTCGACGCCAGTGGATTAAGATCCAAGCATGTCGACGAGTTTGAAGGGCAGTTTTTTGACTATGTGATTACTTTATGCGAAAAAGCCAGTGCCGAATGTAGAAGTTATCCCAATACCGGAAAGCAGCTAGCATGGGATATTCCTGACCCAAAAACTCGCGCTGGCAGTCATCCTTTTACGACTACATTAAGTGAATTAAGTAATCGTTTAACGATGTTTCTCTTCGTGGAGAACAAACCTACAAAAAATACGAAAGAGATTAAACCTACTGCTATACAAGACACGCCGCTTGCAGACTTTGATCCCATTACCTTTTACAAAAGCCTGACTGATGACATTCGCCTCAAAGCACTGATGCTGATTGAATATCATGGTGAGCTGTGTGTTTGTGAGTTGATGGAAGCCTTGGAGGAAGATGTTCAGCCCAAAATCTCCCGTAACCTTGCCGTTTTAAAGAAGGCAGACGTCATTACTGATCGAAAGCACGGTCAGTGGGTGTTTTATCGTATCAATCCTGAACTGCCGTTATGGGCAAAGACTGTGGTGGCGCAAACAACAGAAAATAATACTCATCTGATTGAGCGTGAGATTGGGCGGTTAGATACGATGCAAAACAGACCTGACAGAGCCAGTTTTTGTAAATAACCAATAATCAACCGTTACATATTAAGAGAGTCACAATGGGTATTTTTGAGCGCTATTTATCAGTTTGGGTAGGTTTGGGCATTCTTCTCGGCGTGGTAATGGGTTTATGGCAGCCTGATTTATTTCAGTTGGTTGCAAACCTCGAAATTGCTCATGTTAATCTTGTTATTGCGGTATTCATTTGGGTGATGATTTATCCCATGATGGTACAGATAGACTTTTCTGCCATTAAAGATGTAGGTAAAAACCCAAAAGGGTTGTTTCTAACGATCATTATCAACTGGTTCATTAAGCCTTTTACTATGGCCGGCCTCGGCTGGTTATTTTTTAACATTTTCTTTGACAACTTAGTTGATCCCGCATCGGCTCAAGAGTATATCGCTGGAATGATTTTATTAGGTGTGGCTCCTTGTACAGCCATGGTCTTTGTCTGGTCACAGTTAACCAAAGGGGATCCTAATTACACCTTGGTCCAAGTGTCCGTCAATGACGTCATTATGATATTTGCTTTCGCTCCTATTACTGCTTTTTTGCTGGGCGTTAGTGATATCCAGGTGCCATGGGAGACGTTGATCATCTCTGTGGCACTTTATGTTCTGCTTCCCTTGATTGCTGGTGTGCTGACACGCAATATGCTCAATAAGCGCCGTGATAAGGACGCATTGAATAATCTATTATCAGTGCTTAAACCTTGGTCGATGGTAGGCTTGTTAGCCACTGTGGTTCTGCTCTTCGGCTTTCAAGCTGAGACCATAGTCTCCAAACCCCAAGTTATTGGCCTCATTGCCATTCCTCTCATGATTCAAACCTATGGCATTTTTGTTATTGCCTATATCGCTGCTAAATGGTTAAAACTGCCGCACAATATTGCAGGCCCTGCTTGTTTGATAGGCACCTCTAACTTTTTTGAGCTGGCAGTTGCAGTGGCTATCTCCCTCTTTGGATTACACTCAGGTGCTGCGCTTGCCACCGTGGTTGGCGTACTGGTTGAGGTGCCCGTGATGTTATCGCTGGTCTATATCATTAACCGCACACAACATTGGTTTGAATAAAACTGAGAATTTTAAAGCATTTTCTCTGGTAACTTTTAAATAAAACAAAGGATAATTTTATGACAATTAAAGTCGGTATTAATGGGTTTGGTCGTATGGGACGTTTAACCATGCGTGCAGCATTTGACTGGGACGGTAGTGAAATTGTCCATATCAATGATCCTGCGGGCGACGCTAAGACCCTTGCACATCTAATGACGTTTGATTCTGTGCATGGTCGCTGGCATCACGAAGCCACTCACGAAGGCGCGTCCATGATTATCAACGGTAAAGCCATTCCTTGTACGCAAAACAAAGCGACCGAAGATACAGACTGGTCATTGTGCGATGTGGTCATTGAAGCATCAGGAAAGATAAAAACCAAAGCCTTGCTGCAAGCCTACTTAGACCAAGGGGTAAAACGTGTAGTAGTCACCGCCCCCGTAAAAGAAGAAGGCGTGTTAAATATCGTTATGGGTGTGAACGAGCATCTATACGACAAAGACATGTATCCCATTGTCACTGCTGCATCTTGTACTACCAACTGCCTAGCACCCGTGGTCAAAGTGATGCACGAAAAAATAGGCATCAAGCATGGCTCGATGACCACCATCCATGATATTACCAACACCCAGACGATATTAGATGCACCGCATAAAGACTTACGTCGAGCACGTGCTTGTGGTATGAGCCTTATCCCGACCACGACAGGCTCTGCGACCGCCATCACTCATATTTTTCCTGAGCTAAAAGCCAAACTAAACGGTCATGCCATTCGTGTGCCTTTGGCCAACGCCTCGCTGACCGATTGTGTGTTTGAAATGGTGCGCGGCACCACCGTTGAAGAAGTCAATGAGTTACTCAAACAGGCGTCTGAAAACGAGCTAAAAGACATATTGGGCTTTGAGACACGTCCACTGGTATCGATTGATTATAAAACAGACCCACGTTCAAGCATCGTTGATGCGCTATCGACGATGGTCGTCAATGACACGCAAGTAAAGCTTTATGTCTGGTACGACAACGAATGGGGTTATGCCAATAGAACGGCTGAATTGGTACGAATGGTTGGTCTAGCAGATAAGGGTTAATCATGGGGCTGCTATCCGTTACGGATTTATCATCGCAAGTGAAGCAGTACTTAGTCATCACCGGTAACTACTGGGCATTTACCCTAACTGACGGCGCACTACGAATGCTCGTCGTGCTGCATTTTTATCAGTTAGGCTATAGCCCATTAAGTATTGCGATGCTATTTCTGTTTTATGAGATCTTTGGTGTTATCACCAATCTGGTTGGGGGTTGGCTTGGCACCAGTCTTGGGCTAAATAAAATCATGAATATTGGTTTGGCCATACAGATAATCGCCCTAGCCATGCTTGCTGTGCCTGCTGATATGCTCACCGTGGTCTATGTCATGGTGGCACAAGCTCTGTCAGGTATCGCCAAAGATTTAAATAAAATGAGTGCCAAAAGCGCTATTAAACTGTTGGTACCAAAAGATGCTGAGAGTAAGCTCTATCAATGGGTAGCGCTACTCACAGGCTCTAAAAATGCCCTAAAAGGCGTTGGTTTTTTTATCGGTGGTTTGCTACTAACCCTAATTGGGTTCAAGGGCGCTATGATACTGATGGCATCACTACTAACCATAGTCTGGGTGTTTAGCTTGGTGGTATTAAAAGAGGATATTGGTAAAGCCACGAACAAGCCTAAATTTAAAGATATTTTTTCTAAAAGCCCTGCTATTAATATCCTATCTGCTGCCCGATTGTTTTTATTTGGTGCCAGAGACGTTTGGTTTGTCGTGGCCTTGCCCGTGTTTTTGGCGGCGACATTTAACTGGAGTCACTGGTGGGTCGGTAGTTTTATGGCAAGCTGGGTCATCGGTTATGGCATCGTCCAGTCAATCGCGCCTTATTTTACAGGCAAGAAAAAAGGCGTGCTTCCAACGGGTAGAGCAGCCTTTTTGTGGGCAAGCTATCTGACGTTTATTCCTGCGGCGATCGCGCTGGCTTTATATTTTGATTTTCATATACAAGCATCGGTTATTATTGGCTTGCTGATATTTGGCGTTATTTTCGCCATCAACTCTTCATTACACAGCTACCTTATTGTCAGCTACGCTGATAGTGATGGGGTGTCACTGGATGTGGGGTTTTACTACATGGCAAATGCGATGGGCAGATTGATTGGCACAGTGCTATCAGGTTGGGTATACCAAGAATTTGGCTTAGAGGCTTGTCTTTGGATATCGAGCATATTTGTGGCAACAGCAGCGTTATTGTCATTGAAACTGCCTAATACGTACAAAGCGGCGGCATATTGACTCATATTTTCACTTAGTCAATCTATCGTTAATTCAAAATAAAAATACAGTCATGATGACATGCTACTGGGATAAATTTTCCTCGCCTACTGTGCTGGTATAGATAGCAGCTTCGAGACATTTATCCCAACATCGCTGTGTTTTCTTAAAGCAAATCAACGCTAGCTAAGAATGCTTGAGCAAACGCTGTTCATCACACCATCCATTAAGAATTTAACGGATCAAAATGACTGGTGACAGCGTCTTAGCAATAATCTTAGTCGTGGTACTACCAATAAATAGCTGTTGCAACTTAGAGTGACCATAAGCACCAACGACGATGATATCGACCGCATTTTGTTTTTGAAAGTCGAGTAACCCATCAACCGCATCAGAGGCGGACAACTGATGCGCCTCTATCGTAAAGCCTACTACTGTTAGCTGCTCAGTTGCTGCTGCCAAGCTTTTTTTAGAGGTCGCATCATCATTACCTACCATAACGATATGCCCTTGCATGCCTTTTAACAGCGGACTTTTCGAAATAATATCGACAGCCTTGATAGCAGTCTGACTGCCATCAAATGCGACCATATAAGAAGCAGGTAATTTAAATGTCTCTGAGCAAATCAAAATTGGAACGCT
>NZ_DATIRM010000072.1:0-1984 GCF_035469765.1 Psychrobacter sp. | reverse complement strand
GACTGGAGCAAAATACAGCGCTTATCAGCAGCTCTATCACTGCCATTGAAAAAGGTGGCGAAATCACGGATATCGATGGCAAAAGTTACACTTTACCAAAAATTAATAATAACTCTCAAACCAAAGTCGCAGCGGCGAATGAACAGTGGTTACTTTTAGAGCCTAAAATTAAAAATTATCTTAAAGACGCTGACAATATCATGGTCGACTCTTCGGATAAATTGATCCAAGCGGTTGAGCAGGCAAAAACCTCAAGTTTGCTGATTAATGATTCATTAGATCAGCTCACTGATGAGGTGTTTATCAACGCTGAACGCCAAGCAAATACCATTCGTCTGGTTCAGATATTGGGTGTTGCGGCTATTTTTGCTTACTTCTTAATCTTTGTATTCTTCTTTGTACGTCGTCTGCGTGACACTGATGCCGAGGCATTAGCTGCTCGTCGTGAAACACAAGAGATTATGGAAACGGTCAATACCGGTCTGTTCTTGCTGGATAAAGATTTGAATATTGGTCAGCAGCATTCTCGCGCGCTCAATGGCATTATTGGCGAGGATAGATTGGCAGGAGAAAACTTTGCCGATGTACTACGTGGTCGTATCTCAGACAAAGATTTGAGAACCACCCGCCAGTTTATTGAGCAATTGTATAATCCACGTGTAAAAGAAAAACTGGTTGATTCTTTAAACCCATTGCATAAAGTCATGTTACACAATACGTCTGGAGAAAGCAGTACTACCAGTCGCTTCTTAGACTTTAAGTTTTCACGCGTTTATGAAGATAAAGACATTGCCCGTATTTTGGTCAACGTCAATGACGTCTCAGACGCGGTTTATTTAGAGCAGCGTCTAGAGAAAGAACGCTCGCAAAACGACATGCAGATTGAGATGTTGACGACCATCTTGAACGTCAATCCAAAAATCATTAATGAGTTTATTATCAATACCAAAACTCACATCGATAAGATGAATAATATTTTGAAAAACCCTGGTAGCTCACAATTTGAGCTAGAAGGTAAGCTAAAAGCGATTTATCGTGAAATGCACAGCTTAAAAGGCGAGGCATCTGCCCTTAAACTACACAGCTTTACCAAGATTGCATCAGACGCTGAAGATAAGCTTGATACACTGCAAAACCAAGGCAAATTATCGGGCAATAACTTCTTAGCGCTTGCCGTGCATTTGGATGACTTATGGAGCCTATCGAACACCATCGAAACCTTAGGTAAGCGTATGAATCAAGCAGCACCGCAAGCTGTCAGTAATGCAAAACCGGTCGTATCAACTGCGCCAGCTATGACAGCTGCACTGATGACTGAGACTTGAAGACCACTGCTAATAATAGAGTAGCTGATGATGCTCTGAATGGTATAAACGTTGAAGGCGGTAATGAGATTGATTTGAGTGATGAGTCAGATAATGAACATTTGGCTTATTATCAAGATTTCGCCAAAGACATCGCGGTTAGACAAGGTAAGAAAATACAGCTTAACGGTCATAATTTGGCGCACGTAAACATCCCTGCACGCCTCAAACAACCAATTAAAGAGATTAGTATTCAGTTATTACGTAATGCAGTAGTACATGGTATCGAGTCACCTGAAGCGCGTCAGTCAGCTGGCAAATCTGTGGTCGGTAATATCGATTTAGAGATGCAGCGTGACGATCAGAACTTAATCATTGCACTGCAAGATGACGGTCAAGGTATCGACTACGAAGGCATTCGTCATAAGCTGATTGCCGATGGTCGTTTTGACCAAGCAGAGGCAAGTCAAATGACTCACAGTAACTTGCTCAAGACCCTGTTTGCTTCTGGCTTTTCAACCAAAGAGCATGCTGATGAAGATGGCGGGCGCGGTGTGGGTCTAGACGTCATTAAGGCGTTGGTCAAAGAACATAATGGTAAGCTGAATGTAAATACTGAGCTTGGAAAAATGACACGTTTTGTCATCACCTTGCCAGCTGCGTAATTAAGGACAATAAAA
>NZ_DATIRM010000071.1:0-6839 GCF_035469765.1 Psychrobacter sp. | reverse complement strand
AAGAAAGTATGAAAAATTATGAAAAATATAGAAAGTCGGTCAATTAATCTGTCCTAAATGCTATGATAGCCGCTGTTTATAATGGCAAGCAAATAAGCCGAGGTGATGATGTTTTTAGCAATGGATACCGTGTTTGATCAGTGTTCGATCGCAATTTTAGATGCTAATGGTCAGCTGCTATCGAGTCATACTGAGACGGGTCAGCGCCAGCAGACGCAGCAGATCTTACCGATGATTGATGCGGCATTATCTGAGGCGCAGCTAAAACTGGCTGATATACAAGCTCTTATCTTTAACCGAGGTCCTGGCGCCTTTAGCGGTATACGGATTAATACTGCCGTAGTACAAGCACTGTCGGTGGCGCATGACATTCCTTGTGTGGGTGTTTCAAGCTTACAAGCGATTGCGCAAGCGGCGTATCAGCAGCAGGGTTTGAGCGAAGTATATAGTGCGCTTGATGCGCGTATGCAGCAGGTATATTTTGGGCGATATGCGGTAATAGACAATATTATGCAGCCTGTTAATCAAGACAATGGTGAAGATACTGAGCAGTTACTTGATTATGATAGCCAGACAGCGCTAGATATTCCTATCGTTGGTAATGGTGCCAGTTTATTAAGTCTGCATAACAGTCAGATAATCCATGCTGATATTCATCCTGATGCTACTGTGATAGGGCAGCTCGGCATGGCTCAGTTTATGGTCAATGGTGGAACAGAAGCGGCGCAAGCTCTACCAAAATATTTACGCAATCAAGCATGGAAAACGTTGAAAGAGCAAGGTAAGACATAGTATAGGATTTTCTATATAACGTGCAGCGATAATAATAGCAGTATGAATATAACAATATAAAACAGACGCTTGTACTGTTTTTGAGACTTTTTAGGAACAACGTTGTGGATATCATTTTATTAATTCAAGCTGTTATCATGGGTATCGTTGAAGGTATCACTGAATTTTTACCCATCTCGAGCACAGGATATTTAATTTTATCTGCTGATTTGATGGGTTTTTGGACCAAAGAAAAGGTCGATTTGTTTATCGTGGTGGTGCAGTTTGGCGCTATTTTAGCAGTCATTTATGACTACTGGGGTCGACTCTGGCAAGCATTGATGGGTCTGCTGACGGGTAAAGCAGAGGGCATGAGTAATCCGCGCCAGCTTGGACTTAGCTTAATTGTTGCCACTATTCCGGTGATGATTGTTGGTTTTACCTTTGCTGATGAGATTAAAGCCTATTTATTTAATCCTATTGTCGTGGCGATTATGCTGATTATCGGTGGTTTGCTGATATTTTATGTTGAAAATCGCCCGAAAGCTATTATTGCAGAAGAAGCAGAAGACGTAAGCCTAAAGACAGCTTTGATGATAGGTCTGCTGCAATGTTTGGCATTAATACCCGGTACATCACGCTCAGGTGCGACCATTATTGGTGCTTTATGGCTTGGCGTCTCACGTAAAGCTTCTGCTGAGTTTTCCTTCTTTTTGGGTATTCCGGTTATTATTGGTGCGGCACTACTAGATTTTATTAAGCATCGTGACGTTTTGACCAGTAGCGAAGATTGGTTAGTGCTAGGCATTGGCACTGTCGTTTCATTTATCGTCGCCTTGCTTTGTATTCGCTTATTGGTCGCTTGGGTCAGCCGTCGTGACTTTAAAGTTTTTGCATGGTTGCGTATTATCACCGGCATCATCGTATTGGTCGCTGCTTGGGGTTTCGGCTATCAAATGGTAGGCTAAACTTTATAATGGAATGGTTTTTGATAGCAAATCATGATGGTGTAAGTATTAGAAAGGAATGGCAGTCATGAGCAATGTAAAGCACGTACCGACCGCTGTTATAAATTGCCAACTACTTTATGTTAGTGAGTCGCAGGCAAGTCAAGTCGACAGCCTACAAGCGCTAGTAGCTGAGCATGCGCTACCCATTATTTTGAATACTGAACTAGCAACAGATAAATTAACTCAAAAACGTCGCCAGCAATTAAGCCAGACAGCTACCCAACCTATATTGCTGTTGGATGAAAAAGATAAGCTCTCATGGTTGAGTGATGGATTAAGCATTGCCCCTGAATGGGATAAATTACAACGGCGTGTAGTAAGTGCAGGGCGTAAGTCTGAGCTTTTATTACAAGCGGCGAAAATCACCGCGGATAGTCAGGTCATTGATGCAACCGCAGGCTTTGGTCATGACAGTCTGATACTAGCGAGTACTGGTGCACAAGTCACCATGCTTGAGCAGCAGCCATTGATGGCATTATTGTTGCTTGTAGAGCAGCGGCGTATGAGTGCGCTGCCAAATTGGCAAAAGCTGATGTCACGTTTGCATATTATTAATATCGATGCGCTGAGTTATTTTGCCAGATTTAATAACCATTTAGAGGCGGATAATGAGCAAGTCGTTGATGTGATATATCTTGATCCTATGTTTCCAGAAGATAGCTACCAAGATAGTAAGACGGGTAAGGGCGCTAAAGTTGGTAAGCATATGCAGGCATTGCATCAATTGGCACGTCCGCCAACACTAGATGAAGAGCAGCAATTACTACAGCATGCGCAAATAGTCGTCAGTCAACCGAGTCGAAAACAAGGACGTGTCATCGTCAAGCGTCCACAGTTTGCGCCGTTACTTGCTCACCTAGAGCCAAGTGAGAGCTGGAGTAATGAAGCGGTGCGTTTTGACGGCTACTTTGTTTGATGATGATTACTGTATTTGGTTAATAAATTCAGAGCATTTACGTTTAATAAGTTTAGGAGCAGGGAATGTTGACGCTAATAATATGGATCATGGGTGCCGCACTATTATTGATAAATATCATTTTACGCACTCGAATATTAATACTTGAAGCACGTTTAAAAGAGTTCAGTCGTCCTGAAGATTATTTAGCTTTTTTGCGTCAGCAAGCAGCACAAAAAAATAAAATGCCTGCGATTAAAGCCTTGCGCAAACAATACCCTGAGTTGTCCCTACTTGAAGCAAATAAATTGTGGCAACAAATTCAGTAGCACATAGCTCGCATATCAGTACGTCTATAAAATCCTCTATTGATGATATTAAAACGCCATGACATTTAAAGACAAACTACAAGCCTATATTCAGCTGACACGCTTTGATAAACCGGTCGGTATTGAGCTGCTACTATGGCCAACACTATGGGGCGTATTATTGGCTGCGATGGGGCAGGTACAGCAAAAAGGTGCGGGCGTGACAGCGGGTTTGCCGAGCCTCGATATTTTTGTTATTTTTGCCCTTGGTGCGATATTGATGCGGGCGGCAGGCTGTGCGATTAATGACTTTGCCGATCGTAAAGTCGACGGTCATGTGAACCGTACTAAGGGTCGTCCGTTAGCCGATGGTCGTTTGTCGGGTAAAGAGGCAATTGCGGCATTTTTAGTATTGGTGTTATTGAGTGCCAGTTTGCTGCTGTTTTTACCCGTTCAGGTGTTTTATTGGTCATTCGGTGCCGTGATATTGGCCTTTATTTATCCATTTATGAAGCGCTATACGCATTTGCCGCAAGTGTTTTTGGCAGCTGCTTTTGGTTGGGCGATACCGATGGCATATGTCGCGATACAAGGCGCGCCTGATATCTGGTGTTGGCTGTTATTTATTGCCTATATGTGCTGGACAGTAGCTTATGATACCCAGTATGCAATGGCTGACCGTGAGGATGATTTAAAAATAGGGGTCAAATCAACAGCGATATTATTTGGTCGTTATGATGTGATTATCATCTCGTTACTACAGATGTTGTTTTTAGTTATCATGGGCGCTGTAATGTGGCATTATTTTGCCCCGACTAGCTTAGGTATTACGCCAGTATTTGGCTTGGCGTTAGTCGCGATGATGTTTGCCAAGCAAAACAGCGCTTGTTCCAGTCGCAATGCTTTAGCTTGTTTTCAAGCATTTTTAGCTAATATATGGGTGGGACGTTATGTCTTTGCTCTCATAGCAATAGCTTGTATATGGACGACTTTTAATGGATAACTTCAATAAATTTTCGAGATTAAAAGCTAAGAAACCCTCTGCGCATGGTGCCTCTAAGATAGATTATGAGAAGAGACTGGCTGAGCATGGTTTGACGCGCGAGCAAGTCATTGAAACTGAGCGTAAATTAGCAAAGTTTGCCAATACCATGGATTCTCTGGTGCGGGTTCCGTTTACCAAGCAAGGTATGGGTGCGGATGCAGCGCTTTCGACCATTCCGCTGGCAGGGGATTTAGCAGGTCTGGTGTTAACCAGCTATGCGTTTATATTAGGTCGTCAGCTGGGCGTCCCTGCGCATAAAATGACGCCAGCCGTTAGATTGGCGCTTATCGATATGGTGGTCGGTATCGTACCTGGTATCGGGACGCTGTTGGACGTGTTTATTCGTCCCAGTCGTAAGACCTTGGGTATCGTGCATGAGCACCTGCAAGACGAGTATGGGATTACCGAGACCATACATATGGATCGACCGTTTTTGCATCAATCCCTTGAAGATAGGCAGCAGAGTCGTTTTGGTGCTTTTTGGCGCAATCCAGTGGTTGCTTGGCTGTATTTACATATTCCTGATATGTTGGGGCTCATTGTTATTGTTATCATCGGTTGGGGCTTATGGTCATTGGTGAGCTGGCTTGTGAGTTTGTTTGGTAAAACAACGGGATTTGGTTAAATAACAGCAAAGCAGGTCAAATCAATAGTAAAAAAGGCAGCAACGATATCAACGTTTGCTGCCTTTTTTATTGCCTGTTTCTACTATCGGTTTCTAGGGTTATAAAGCTTACTCAGTAATCACTTCTGCATCCGCACTAATGGCATCAAAGCTTGTCATTTTATTGTTTTGAATAAAGTCGATCGTACCGCCGCCAGCATGGCTGACCAGCTGAATACTGCCATCACTTGAGCGATAGGTAGGATTATTCCCTTGACCTTCAGGCGCGCTCAAAGTTATTTTTGGCTTGTTCGGTAAGGTGATAATAGCATTGAGCATACTCGCCGCCGAAGTCTCAAAAATGACGGATAATGATTCACCTGTAGCACTTTGATATTTAACATCAGTGATCTGAGTGCCTTTAATCGCTTGCTCTGGATTCGGTGCTAGAGCAGGGTCATTGATTGAGGTATCGGTTGTGCCAAGATTGTCCTCTAGCTCCGCTAAGCTCATATCTTGTTCTGGATTTACAGCAGACGTATTGGCATTGATATCATCATCAACCATGGGCACGTTAATGTTAGAAGTCACAGGCGTCGTTTGTACTGTCGCTTCAGTGATTGTCTCATTATTTGCTTCAGGTTCTGGTGTTTTTTGACAGGCATTTAGTAGTGATAAACTCAAAAAAATGGCAGAAATAGCCTGAAAGTACGATTTTGATTTTGTTAAGGTAAAAAGATAGGTTTTCATAATAAGACCGCTATCCATTGATGAATGTCATAGTTAGGCATACATTTAAAGTATTGAACCTAAAGTATTGATTGACGTGCTTTATGTAGCCGTGCCCGATTGGGCGATAATCGCGTCAACATAACAGCCGATAACGGCGTAAAACAGCCTAACAGCATATCTGCTAATGCTTCAGCACATATCGGTGCCAGCGCATAGCCTTTTGCGCCCATCGCTGACATTGTCCATAAACGCTTGCTTTGTGCGAGCAGACCAAGCAGTGGATGATAGTCAATCGTCTGTGTACGAATGCCAGCACGCGCATGCCATGTACTGGTATCATTTGGCAACACACTACTTAATTCAGGCATATCTTCAATCAATTTATCATAATTTTGCTGATTTTCTTCACTGCGGACATCAGTATTTGCATCACCATCTATAAAGCTTGCACCAAGTAAAAACTGTGGCTGATTTTCGCTAATCGTGTTCAATGTCGCATCACCACTTTGCCCAATAAATGTTGCACAGTAGCCACTATATTTAAGCGGTATCTTGGGTAGCTTGGCTAGTTGTTCAGCAGTTGGAGTAAGCCAAGACAGTTGACCACGGATAGTACGGCACTTAACGATACGTTTATCTAGTTGATAACTTTCATAAGCAGTGCAAATCACAACATGGTCAGCTGAAATAGTCGAAGAGGCTTGGCTAGTATGATTATCACTTTTATTGCCTGTGACAGTAACATCATCTGTATTTTCTTCAATAGCAGTAATATGAAGCTGCTGATAAGTAATATTTGGGTGCGCAAGGATAACGGTTTTTAAGGCTTGTGGATTGACCAAGCCAGCCTGCGGTAGATACAAATTAGCGGCTAAATCTTTGTTTTTTAGACCGCTTATATCTCTTGCTTCTTCAGTGCGGATGGTCGTTGCCATTGAGTTTGGGTAATCTGCAATTTGCTCTGTGCCAATATTGGTTTTTACCAACAAATCTAGCGTGCCAGTCTGCTCAAGTATCAGCGGCGATTTTTGCAAAGCGGCTTGCGTGTTAAAATAGCGATATAATCTGCCACTGTATAAATAGCCAATAGAATGCAGATGCTCATAGACATGATGAATAGGCGTCATGTTTGGTGCGAGGAGGGCGCGCGGATTACCGGATGCACCTGCAAGCGGTGTCTCTTTATCTAAAATAGTTACATTGATACCGCGATTGGCTAGCGTCCATGCAGTTAGCAGCCCCGCCACGCCAGCACCAATAATGACTATATGATTAGGAATATTATCGTTAGGAGCATTGAATAAAGGCGCCTCATTAGGTAAGGCTGAAATACGCTCATCTAGAGATGACATCTCGCTCATCATTGCCGTGAGCATCTCTCGCTTAGGCCCAAAGCCTTTAACTTTTTTAATGATAAAACCATGCGACTGTAGCCCGCGTTTGACGATACCAGCACAGCTATAAGTAGCAGCAG
>NZ_DATIRM010000070.1:0-3991 GCF_035469765.1 Psychrobacter sp. | reverse complement strand
ATAAAGACGCCAAAGCCAAACATCGAACCAAGCAAAAGTGAGTCAGTATATAGCTGCACGACAAAAGCGGTAACGATAGCAATCAGCGCGACGATGGTCTTCATCTTGCTTTGTATCTGCGCAGTAGCTGCGGTTTTGCTTAACGCATCACCTTCTACTACAGCATCACGTGCTTCTTTATCAATTGCCAGCTGCTGATACTGGCGCGGTTTACGATAGCTGATAAAGACGGCAATCAATAAACCAACAAGCATACCGAGTGCTGGAATCGCCATGGCTTTGGTGACTGAGATATTAGCAACATCGATACCTGCTTCGCCAACGTTTTTGAGCATAATCTGATTCAGATAAATATCGCCAAACCCATAAGGAATGAACATATAAGTCGTGACAAGTCCAAAGGTAATCAGACAAGCAATCAAACGTCTATCGATTTGCATGCGGTTAAATGCTAATAATAACGGCGGCACAAGCAGTGGAATAAAGGCAATATGAATCGGGATTAAGTTTTGGCTAAAGCAGCTCATGGTGACAAGACCTGCAAACAGCATATACTTAATCATGCCACTGGTGCCGCCTGCATCAATACGCTTGATCACTGCCCCTGCCAAAGATTGTGGCAAGCCGGAATGGGCGATTGCTACTGCAAACGCACCTAGCAGCGCATAAGACAATGCAATTTGTGCGCCGTTTTTGATTCCTTCTTGAAAGGCATTCAAGGTATCAGTCATCCCGAGACCAGCGATGAGCCCGCCTGCTAACGCACCGATTAACAAACTGAGTACCACGTGTACCCGCGCTAAAGACAGCCCTAGCATGATGGCTACTGCTAGTAGTACCGCATTGATGGTCATATTCTCGCCCCTTACCCTATATTTTGTAGCCCGCTATTGACAACATTGCTGACCTATTTGTTTTACCCTAGCATTTTAATCCACACAGTCTCTATTTGAACGGAGCGATTAAGACGCGCGCTATTCTACCTGATTTTACCCATAAAGCCCACGCGCAGAACCTAGCAGACAGCAGAGAAAAAGCAAATAAAGGAGTAATATTCCTGCTACTGTTAAGGATAGAGCCTTGCAATTTTATATAGCAGCACCATTTATTAAACATGAACCACTAACTTGACTTTACAAGTCTGGTGAACGAGGAAAAATATATGAGTGAACATAAAATTGATAAAGACAATATCGACATCGATGTCGACGTATCATCTACCGTTGCTGATGACAATGGTCAACAAAGTAAGCAACAAAGCGAGCTAAAGACCTCATCTGACAACGCAGTAGAAAACGAGCGGGACATGGTATCTGATACTGCTCAAGAAGACGATACTGCTAAAGACAATGCAGTTGAAGATTATCTACCCCTATTAGCACTGCGCGATGTTGTCGTCTATCCACATATGCAGATTGCCTTATTTGTCGGTCGTGAACCTTCAGTCAAAGCGGTTGAGTTGGCACAAGCTGAGTACGGCAATAAAGTACTAGTTGTTGCACAAAAAGACTCGCTTACTGAAGATATTGATCATGACAACTTATATCAATATGGCACAGTATGTCGTATCGTCAGCACCATGCCGCATGATAACGATGAGAACTGCATCAAAGTATTGATTGAAGGTCAATATCGTGCGCGTGTTGATTCGATAGAGAGTCATGACGACTTATTGATGGCAAACTTTGAGCGTGCTGACCTTGATGTCAGCATGGATGAGAGTCAGCAGAAAAACACCATCAAAGCTTTGACCACACTGTTTGAGAGCTATGCAGATGCACGCCTGCGTAATGCCCGTGAGCTAACGCGCGTTGCAAAGCGTATTGATGATTTGCTTGAACTGGTCTACTTTATCTCAACTCGCGTTTCGATGGATCTTGATATCAAGCAGTCATTTTTAGAACAAAATGATATCAAAACCCATATCAATACTTTGACCGAATATCTCGTCAAGCAAAGTGCTGAGCAAAACATCGAGCAAGATATCCAAGAAGCTGTCCGTCAGCAAATGGAAGACAACCAGCGCGAATACTTCTTAAACGAGAAGATGAAAGCCATTAAGAATGAGCTGTCAGATATGAATGACGGTGCGTTTGATGGTGAAGATGATGTGGCTGAGCTTGAGCAACGTCTAGACGAAGCTGACTTGCCAGAAGATGTGCGCAAAAAAGCCGAGCAAGAAATGAAAAAGCTCAAAATGATGCCACCTGCATCAAGCGAGTCTTCAGTGGTGCGCAACTATATTGAGTGGATTTTGGACACGCCGTGGAATGCGACGACTAAAGTTTCTATCAATTTAGATAAAGCCAAAACCGTCTTAGATGAAGATCATTATGGCTTACAAGATGTTAAAGATCGCATCTTAGAGTATCTCGCCGTACAATCGCGAGTGAAAAAACTGCGCGGTCCGATTCTTTGCTTAGTCGGTCCTCCGGGTGTTGGTAAAACCTCATTGGGTGAGTCGATTGCTCGTGCAACGGGTCGTAAGTTCGTGCGTATGGCGCTTGGCGGCGTACGTGATGAAGCGGAGATTCGTGGTCATCGCCGTACTTATATCGGTGCGATGCCAGGTAAAATTGTTCAATCACTTGCAAAAGTAAAAGTCAAAAACCCACTATTCTTATTGGATGAAATCGATAAGATGGCGCATGACTTCCGCGGTGATCCATCATCAGCATTGCTTGAGGTGCTAGATCCATCACAGAACGATACTTTTAATGACCATTATTTAGATATGGACTTAGATTTATCACAAGTGATGTTTATCTGTACCGCTAACAGTATGGACATTCCAGCTGCGCTGCTTGACCGTATGGAGGTTATTCGCTTACCGGGTTATACCGAAGCAGAAAAAGTGAATATCGCGCAAAAGTACCTTGTGCCAAAAGCCATTAAAAATAACGGTCTCAAAGAAGGCGAGATTGAGATTGTTGAGGCAGCATTACACAGCATCGTCCGTAGCTACACGCGTGAAGCTGGTGTACGTAACCTTGAGCGTGAAGTGAATAAAATCTGCCGTAAAGTCGTTCGCGGTTCGGTCGAAACGCATGGCGCCCGCGCTCCGAAAAGAGCAGAACGTCAACTGGTCGTAGTCGATGACAAAAACATTGATGACTATCTAGGTGTTCACCAGTATGACTATGGTTTAGCCGAAGAAGAGCCAGAGATTGGTCGCATTACTGGACTTGCATGGACACAAGTTGGTGGTGAGCTACTCACTATCGAAGCGGTCGCCATGAAAGGCAAAGGTGAGCTTATCTTTACCGGCTCACTCGGCGATGTGATGAAAGAGTCTATTCGTGCTGCTATGAGTGTGGTACGTGCGCGTGGTGACAGCTTAGGGATTGACTACGAGACGTTTAAAACGACTGACGTCCACGTCCATATGCCAGAAGGCGCCACACCTAAAGACGGTCCATCTGCTGGTGGCGCGCTAACGACAGCGCTGGTATCTGCTTTAACTGGGATTGCCATTCGTCCAGATATTGCCATGACAGGTGAGATTACCCTGCGCGGTAAAATCCTACGCATCGGTGGTCTAAAAGAGAAGCTACTTGCTGCGCATCGTGGTGGTATCAAGCACGTATTGATTCCAGCGACCAACGAGCGTGACTTGGCGGATATCCCTGATAACGTCAAAGAAGGCTTAACCATTCAGCCAGTCGCGACGATTGATGAGATATTGAAGGTTGCCTTGGTGAGTATGCCAACGCCACTAAAACCTACCAAAGTAACGGTTGATAAGACCAAAGGTAAAGCGCTACATAACTAAGTGTAAAAGCTTAACAGTCAAATATTAAAAAAGCCGCTTACAGCAATGTAGGCGGCTTTTTTTTGGCAATAATAAGCAACAATCTAAATAAAACCTTATGCTATATTTTGGACAAATGTTTATATGGTAATAACAATGATTGTACGTCCATTAACTTTATCCTTATTGCTCGCTGTCTCTCTTCCGGCAGCGTTAGCAGGCTGTCAGTCTACTTCTGTT
>NZ_DATIRM010000069.1:0-3457 GCF_035469765.1 Psychrobacter sp. | reverse complement strand
GGATCTTGTTTAATGTCCGGTAAAGACATACCGACGTTGACGATTTGCGGTGAGCTAAAGACAATGGAAAATGGCGTTGCAGGCGGACGAATATAAGCGTCTTTTTTGTTGTCGCAGACCATACTTCCGGCGCTAAAACCTTCATCGCTTGCTACATGAAGCAGAGGAATGTTGGCATTGGCATCACCTACAATATAAACGTCTAAATCACCGATTTTACCAGTTTTTTTATCAAGGTTTTTTGGGCGATTTTTATCATCAAGCTCAACGCCTAGGTTTTCAACACCTAGCTCGTCTATATTATTGCGCCTTCCAGTCGCGACCAGTACATAGTTACCTTGCCATTGTTGCAGCTTACCAGCGCTGTCTTCATAATCAATAAAGGCAGCAGTGGTATTTGTGTGTGTGTCTTTATCTGCATTTATGCTTTCATATGATTTTTGACCAACATCAGTAATTTTGCTGCCTAAATGCATGGTCAGCTCACGACTTAAGCAATCAATGGCTTTATTATTAATATCATTATCTTTTAGACCAGCAACACGCTTAGCGCGGTTAAATACTGTTACCTCGACACCCAAACGTGTGAAAGCTTGAGCAAGCTCTAATCCTATCGAACCTGCGCCAATGACAGCCATAGATTTTGGTAAGTCGGCTAACTCAAAAACAGTATCTGAGGTGAGCATGGTCTCGCCAAGCTTGTCAGCCCAGCCATCTGGGATAAAAGTCGAGCTGCCAGTCGCGACAATTATTTTATCTGCTTTGATCAACTTATCATTGACCTCAATCACGCCGTGCTTATTAATATAAGCCCGTCCCACTATTTTGCTATCCTCAGACCAGCTATCGACTTGTTTTTCGATGTAGCTGGCAAAATAACCACGCTCAGCGCGAACCCGTTCCATCACCTGTTTGCCGTCTATGTCAGCAGTAGCATGTATGCCAAACTTACCAGAGTGATTGGCATTATGAGCGCGGTCAGCGGCCGCAATGAGCAGTTTACTTGGCATGCAACCCACTGCAATACAGGTGGTTGTCCAAAAGCCATCATTAATAATAATCACATCTTCTACGGCTTTTTTTGCTTGGCGAAAAGCGTTTTGACCGGCAGTCCCAGCACCAATGACCGCAATAGATACTTTGCGAGTCACGTTTTGATGAGTGTTATGATCAAAGGGAGCAGAAGAATCAGAGGCGGTATCAGGCTGTTTATTCATAGTATTCTCAAATAAAAATGATTTTAAGGTTTATCATCAGCTCTATTAAAAGACTAAGGCGCAAGCGTGGTTAATAAACGCTCAGTGTAATCCTTTGCTTTAAGGTTACGCTGTGCATGAGTGAGCGTGCCATTTTTATCAAAAACAAACGCTGAACGTACAAGACCTAGGGTGATGTTGCCATACATGTTTTTTTCTTTGATAACATCAAAATATTGGCACAGTTTTTCATCAGCATCACTGACAAGTGGGATCTGTAGATTGTATTTACTAATAAATTTTTCATGTGACTCTACGCTATCACGCGAGACGCCAATGATGTCATAACCTAAGTCATCAAATTCGTTCAGATTGGCAGTAAATTCTGTTGCTTGGGTAGTACAACCAGGCGTATTGTCTTTTGGATAAAAATAAAGGATAAGCCCTTTACTGGTGTTGGCGACCAACTCTTTTAGGCTAATATTATCATGAATGAAATGACCATCTAGCTCGCGCACTATAGTGACTGGGAAGTCAGGTAGGGTAATAGTTTCTGTGGTTGGCTTTGCCATTGTAAAATCCTTATTTATTGTCATTACGGTTATATTATTATTGGTCAACCTATTATAGGCAGATTTGTAGAAATAAATCCTTGGTTTTACATATCACTTATGGATAAGCAACAAAAAAGACTGGCAATTGCCAGTCTTTTAGATATTAAAGGGTTTCATGATTAAGCGGGTTTTTGCGGCTGCTTTAAGTCCAAACCAACGGTACATTGCTGCAAGTCTTTTTGCATTTTTTTCACATACGAGAGGCTTGATGGATCTTTTTTACTTTGCGCATAGCTCTCAATCTCCCACATCTGACCAATGGTCATATTGCTACGGACATTAATAGTGCAATCACAAAGCTTGGTTGCAGTGCTCTTGTCAGCGACTTTGTATTTGACCGCGCCGTTGACGCAAGCATTGATATTATCCTGCTTAATATCAATAGCATTTGCTTGTGGCATGGCAAATAAAGCAGCGAGGGCTAGGGGCAATACTGGCAAAAACTTCATAAATATCCTCTTACAAGTGGCATCGATTACTTAAATGTTTTATAAATAACTCAGTTTTTGTACAAATGACCAAGTGTTGCTGCTCTAATGAGCGGTCATTTCTTAGTCTAGAGACAGTCGCCCATACCATAACAATTATTTTGTTTAAAATACAACGGCAGCGTGCTGTGTTAATGCAAGCGAATGTTGCGCCAATGTTTAATGATCTTTAGGTTAAGACTATTATACTTGCATTTTAACCGGCTCACTTTTTAAGAGGTTATCTCTTAAGAGGTTAACCTGTGTCCTTAAGATTGATAATGAGTAGGATCGGCAACGCCTGCTTGCGAAAATCCTTGACGACGCAGTGCACAGCTGTCACAAACACCGCAGGCAAGACCATTGGCATCTGCTTGATAGCAAGAAATAGTTTGCCCATAATCAACCCCTAGCGACAAACCAAGCTCGATAGTTTTGGCCTTCGATAACTGTTGCAGCGGCGTTTGAATCGATAAATGATGACCAGTAACACCTGCTTTGGTAGCAAGGTTTGCCATATGCTGGAAGGCGGCAATATATTCAGGGCGGCAGTCAGGATATCCTGAATAGTCGACTGAGCTGACGCCAATGACGATATGGTTGGAGTCAGTGACTTCAGCAACTGCTAAGGCATAAGACAAGAAGATAGTATTGCGCGCGGGCACGTAGGTATTTGGAATAGCGTCGTTATCAATCTCATCATACTTTTTGTCGGGGAATTTATCGGTATCACCATCGGGCACAATCATACTATGATCGGTCAATGATGAGCCACCAAGCTGGGCGATATCGATATCAATGATTCTATGGTTGACACCTGCAGTCTCAGCGATGGCTTTGGCGGCGACAAGTTCACTATTATGACGCTGACCATAATCAAAACTAACCGCAGTCACTGAAGCATAACGCGCTTTTGCCCAATATAAACAAGTCACTGAATCAAGCCCACCTGATAGTAGAACGACTGCATTTTGGCTTTTATGTAGGGCATTTAAGTTGGTATTGTTGTCTTGATCGGAAGGGGACGTTGGTTTTGCAGTATTTGTCATAATGGCATCTATTATTGGTTTACGAAAATGCCTATTTTAGCAAAAACAGCAGCATTACAGAACCTTGAAGACAGTAATAAAAATTATGCAACTAGGGCGTGTCCTCAATTCAATCGATGGACATCTAAGTG
>NZ_DATIRM010000068.1:0-5533 GCF_035469765.1 Psychrobacter sp. | reverse complement strand
AGCGGTACGGTCTATTTTTGTCTGATGCATCCCTAAGTGATAGATGTGGAAAAAAGCGATTGCCCAATATGCGGTATGTTCCTCAAACCTGAAGACGAGGTTACTGATGAAGACAGTCATTCACATTGTCATGGAAAAGATACTGACCGTACTAAGGTAAAATCTATCAAAGGCGGCAAATATGACAAAGTGCCATCTGACTATAGTGGTACCGTTTATATTTGTCCGATGCATCCCGAAGTCAGGGACGTTAAGAATAGCGGCTGTCCGATTTGCGGAATGGCGATTGAACCATAGACGGCTACCATTGGTGAAGAAGACACCTCAGAGCTCGACGATATGACACGCCGTTTCTGGATATGCACGGTGCTCACCATACCACTATTTCTGTATGCAATGAGTGACATGGTAGGTCTAAGTTTAGACAACCTTGGTCAAGGTGATATCTCTGGACAGATCGCTCAGTGGATTCAGCTAGGGCTTGCGACACCAGTGGTGTTATGGGGAGGCGCACCGTTCTTCGTCCGTGGCTGGCAATCAATAAAAAGCCGAAACCTGAACATGTTCACTCTGATTGCAGTTGGTGTAGGCGCAGCTTTTGGTTTCAGTCTAGTAGCAACTTTTCTTCCGGACATTTTTCCAGACAGCTTTAGAGATGCCACTGGCCAAGTTGGGGTGTACTATGAAGCAGCAGCTGTCATTGTGACCTTGGTGCTATTGGGTCAAGTATTAGAACTCAAAGCCAGAAGTCAGACCTCAGGAGCAATCCGTGCGTTACTCGAGCTAGCACCACCAACGGCAAGACGTGTGGATGAGAACAATGTCGAGACCGAAGTATCACTTGATGAAGTTATCAGCGGTGACACACTGCGAGTGAAGCCAGGAGAAAAGCTTCCGGTAGATGGCACAGTACTTGATGGTAGTAGTAGCATTGATGAATCGATGGTGACTGGTGAACCCATTCCAGTCTTAAAGTCACAAGGGGATACGGTCACCGGCGGCACAGTCAACGGTACTGGGACACTACTGATCAAAGCGGTCGATGTTGGTGATGATACCGTATTGTCCAAGATCGTCAAGATGGTTGCTGAAGCCCAGCGCAGTCGCGCACCAATACAGAAACTGGTCGATAAGGTAGCTGGATGGTTTGTACCGATAGTAATTATCTGCTCTGTCATTACCTTTATTGTCTGGGCTATGTTCGGACCTGTGCCTGCAATGGCGTATGCACTGGTCAACGCTATTGCAGTGTTAATCATAGCCTGCCCTTGTGCGTTAGGGCTCGCCACGCCGATGTCAATCATGGTAGGCACTGGTAAGGGTGCGCAAAATGGGGTGCTTATCAAAAATGCTGAAGCGTTAGAGAGCATGGAAAAAGTCGACACCATTGTTGTCGACAAAACGGGAACATTGACAGCAGGCAAACCAGAGCTAACGGCTATCGAAGCACTTGGCGGCTTAGATGAGGATGAACTTCTTATACTTGTCGCAGCGGTAGAGACTGCTAGCGAACATCCGCTGGCAGAAGCTATTGTCAAGGCTGCAAAGGCAAAATCTCTTACTACGGTTAAAGCCAGTGATTTTAGTTCAACTACCGGTGAAGGCGCGCAGGCGCTAGTCAATGGCAAGCAAGTCGCCGTAGGCAACTCAAAATTCATGCAACGCCTTAATAGTTTTGACACTACGCTTTCAGAACGCGCCGACAAGCGCAGGAAAGATGGTGAAACTGTCATGTTTGTCGCAGTAGATGGGCAAGCTGCTGGTCTCATATCAGTCGCTGATCCGATCAAGCCGAGTACGAGCGAGGCTATATCGCTGTTGCACAAAGCTGGACTACGCGTAGTCATGCTGACGGGTGATAATGAGATAACGGCTAGAGCGGTTGCCAGTAAGTTAAATATTGATGAGGTACATGCGGATGTCTCTCCAGAAGACAAAAACCGTATCATCAAAGAGTTGCAAAGTAGTGGTAAGGTTGTGGCTATGGCGGGTGACGGTATTAACGATGCTCCCGCTCTTGCACAGGCTAACGTTGGCATCGCCATGGGTACAGGAACAGATGTGGCCATGGAGAGTGCTGGCATTACGCTAGTGAAGGGTGATCTAATGGGGATTGTGAGAGCCCATAAACTGAGCCATTCTACGATGCGCAATATCAGACAAAATCTGTTCTTTGCCTTTATCTACAATGCCCTTGGGGTACCGATTGCGGCAGGTGTGCTGTATCCGTTCTTCGGGCTTTTACTCAGTCCAATGATAGCAGCGGCGGCTATGAGTCTCTCTTCGGTATCTGTTATTGGTAACGCGCTGCGATTGCGCCGTTTGAAGTTGTAATTCTGGTACGGTGAAGAGGGTTTTAAAGCACACTTACAAATACTGGTCTAAACAAGATCTCAAAATATAAGGATACCGTTATGGGCAGTTTTTCTATTACACATTGGCTGATTTTATTGGTTGTGGTTGTTGTCGTATTTGGCACTGCTAAGCTTAAAAATGCTGGCAAAGATTTAGGCGGCGCGGTAAAGGGTTTTAAAGAAGCGATCAAAGATGAAGAAACCGAGCATGCTCGAAAGAATCGTATGCTTAGCCATGAAAATAGTACGCCAGCAGCAAGTAATGATTTAAATACGCATGTAGGTACTCAGGCTGATGATATAAAAATCAGCCCTGTTACCACTGATCATCAGCACAAAGTATGAAGCGCGCCGCTTATAAACAGCGGCACTAAGTAGTCTATTAATAT
Organism: Psychrobacter sp.; assembly: GCF_035469765.1. Taxonomy (GTDB): domain Bacteria; phylum Pseudomonadota; class Gammaproteobacteria; order Pseudomonadales; family Moraxellaceae; genus Psychrobacter. The sequence continues at coordinate 2,790 of NZ_DATIRM010000068.1, read as the reverse complement.
ACGTGACTGTTATGTTTGATATCGGATTTTCCGAGTTACTCTTGTTTGGCGTCATTGCTTTAATCGTATTGGGCCCAGAAAAACTGCCGCAGGCCGCGCGTACGGCTGGGCAATGGTATGCCAAACTGCGTCGTACGGTATCCACTCTACAGTCTGAAATAGAAGCTGAGCTTGATCTGGCTGAAACGCGCCAACAAATGCAAAATGAGCTTGCAAAAATCCGTCAGACTGAGTCAGATATGAAGCGTGAACTAGCAGAAATGCGTGGCAGTATACAAAAATTTGAGCAGTCGCAGAACCAAAGCTTAGATGCTTCACATCAGCTAATCACCTCTTATGATAAAGAGCATCAACCGAATACTTCCTCCTCGTTGATTAAACAGGAGGCGGATCAGTGAGCCTATTTAAAAGGCAAAAAAGTCGACAAGAAAAAATAGCTGCTACGGAACTTGAGGCGCCAACAGATACAACACAGAATAATGAGTCTGGAGATAGGTTAGGTACGCTTGGCGATATGCCTATTACCGAACATTTAATCGAGCTGCGCGCGCACTTAATCAAAATATGCGTGGCCGTCTTAATTATATTCTTAGTATTGGTAGGCTTTTCACGCGAGCTTTATAATCTTTTATCAGACCCATTAGTGGCGCAGTTACCCATCAATTCGACCATGATTGCCACTGATATAACGTCAAACTTTATGGCACCCATTCGCTTAACGATATTCGTCGCCGCATTTTTAGCAATGCCTTATATCTTATATCAAATTTGGTCATTTATAGCTTCTGGCTTATATAAAAAAGAGAAGAAAATTGCCATTCCTGTGCTGTTGTCTTCGATATTTCTATTTTATACGGGGGTTGCTTTTGCCTACTTTGTCGTACTCAAAGGCGTATTGAAATTTTTTATTCTGTTCGCTCCGCAGAACGTCATACCTATGACCGATATTGATAGTTATCTGAGCTTTGCCCTCAAGTTGTTTATGGTGTTTGGGCTGACTTTTGAGATTCCAGTGGTTACCTTACTAATGATAATGGTTGGAATCGTTTCTACTCAGAGTTTAGAAGACAAGCGTCGTTATATCATTGTCGGCTGCTTTGCGGTTGCAGCGGTAGTGACACCGCCTGATGGCGTATCAATGCTGTTGTTGGCGATTCCTATGTGGCTATTGTTTGAGTTGGGTTTATTCTTAGCAAAGATATTAATTAAAAATGAACGAAATAACGATTTAGCCTCAGGAAATGAGATATCAGAAAGTAGCTAGAAATACTTAAACACGCCAAGTGCCTTTTTTACTTTTTACTAGAGTATGTCAGCGTGAGTACTCTACTTAGCGACGGACTCTAAATGGAAAAAATAATCAATAACAACAAAAAAAATGACAGTCTTGCAAATCAGCTTAACCAAGACTGCTACTGCATTACTCTCGATCGTAAAGCGCTCAATACCAGCCTTGAAGATCAATTGGCAGAAACTAGAAACAATCAAATAGGAGCGAACGAGCTGAATAAGCTTTTTTCAGCAACACCAGTGTTCGTTCCCAACACAGAGATAGAGACGATGGAACGGATCGTCAAAGCTATCGAGTCAGCTGCCGAACTGCCGTCGTATCAAGAGCGAGTGCTGTCCTGGGCTCCAGAAATAGCTGCTTTCGACCCAGGTCCCATAGGGGCTTTTATGGGCTATGACTTTCACTTGGGTAATGACGGTCCTCAGCTCATCGAGGTGAATACCAATGCCGGCGGCGCATTTCTAAATGTGTTGCTCGCTCGTGCACAAAAGCGATGCTGCAACGCCGCGCAGCAATGTGCTGCAACTACTCAAAGGCTGGATGGATTTGAAAAAGCAGTGTTTGATATGTTCAAACAGGAATGGCAGCGACAGTCTGCTGTTGCTATGCCCAATCGGATAGCTATCGTAGATAGTGATCCCAAAAGTCAGTTCATGTTTTTAGAGTTCGAGTTAGCTTGTCAACTGCTCAAAGCCAGAGGGATTGATACCGTGATACTTGATCCCTCTGAACTCGAGTATATCGATGGTACGTTAACAGCCCACGGCCAGAAAATCGATATGGTTTACAATCGGCTTGTCGACTTCGCATTTGAGGACCCTGACCATGTATTGCTTAAGCAGGCCTATCTAGATGGTGCTGTGGTAGTGACACCCAATCCCCATGTGCATGCTATGTTGGCCAATAAGCAAAACCTGACCTTGCTATCAGACTTCCAAACACTGCGTGCTTGGGGTTTAGATGAGGCTGCAGTGGGGTACCTCGAAAGGTCTGTACCAAGGACTAAGATCGTATCAAGAGACGATGCAGCAGAGTTGTGGCGTACTCGGCGACAACTGTTTTTTAAGCCAGTTGCTGGTCATGGAAGCAAAGGCGTCTATCGCGGTAGCAAACTGACTCGACGCGTCTTCGACAATATTCTGGATGAGGATTATATCGCACAGACCTTTGTCCCTGCAGGAGAGAGATCACTAAAAATTGATGACATCGTCACAAGTAGGAAGGTAGATATACGTCTTTATACGTATGGCGGAGAACTGTTGCTACCTGCTGCGCGGGTTTATCAAGGTCAGGCAACCAATTTCCGTACGTTAGGAGGCGGATTTGCGCCTGTTTTTCAGGTGTGATTAACTGGGGAGCTAAGTAACACCAACTGCCTTTAATGCTATAGTTAAAATACCTTAAAAACGCTACGGTACTGCTGGTATAAATTTTTTGCAGCCTCTGTCTGCGTAGGCACAGCAAGCAAGAAAAATTGATATCAGCAGTACGTTATGTAT
>NZ_DATIRM010000067.1:0-9819 GCF_035469765.1 Psychrobacter sp. | reverse complement strand
AGGCTATTTTGGTTTGCTAAAAACAGGCGAGCCAAAAGCAGGCGAGACCGTTGTGGTATCTGGCGCTGCGGGTGCAGTTGGTAGCTTGGTCGGTCAAATTGCCAAAATCAAAGGCTGCCGAGTCGTCGGTATCGCAGGTGGTGCTGAGAAATGTAAGTTCTTAGTCGATGAGTTAGGCTTTGACGCGGCAATCGACTACAAAAACGAAGACGTGAAAAAAGCCCTAAAGAAAACCTGTCCAAACGGAGTCGATGTATATTTTGACAACGTTGGCGGTGATATCTTAAACGATGTGCTCACTCAGATTAATCTGCGTGCTCGTATCGTTATTTGCGGTGCGATTAGCCAATATAACAACACTACAGCGGTCAAAGGTCCATCAAATTATTTGTCACTATTGGTAAATCGTGCACGTATGGAAGGCATTGTGGTATTTGATAATATCAAAGAATACCCAATCGCGATGAAAGAGATTGCTGGCTGGATCCAGTCAGGTGATATCAAAGTAAAAGATCATATCGTTGAGGGTATCGAGACGTTCCCTGATACTCTGATGATGCTCTTTAAAGGTGAAAATTTTGGCAAACTGGTACTTAAGGTAGAGGGATAAATCATGACACTGAATACAAATGGACTTGAGTCAAGCAAACTAGAAAATGTGACTGCTTCCAACGTAGCAGGTAAGAGAATCTTAATCACGGGCGGTGCTTCTGGCATCGGAGCGGCAAGTGCGCTACTGCTAGCAAGTCGCGGTGCCAAAGTCGTTATTGGCGATTTGGCAGAAGAGATGGGCGCAGGCGTTGCTAAGCAAGCACAAGATGCTGGCAACAGTATTGTTTTTAAAAAGGTCGATGTCACCAGTGGTGATGAAGTGCGCGCCTTATTTGCTTTTGCTATGGAGACGCTTGGTGGTCTGGATGTCGTGGTAAATAATGCGGGTATCGATCATAAGCCTGCGCCCATGCATGAGCTAAGTGATGATGACTTTGATCGTAATATCGCTGTTAACTTAAAAGGTGTCTGGCATTGTATGCGTGCTGCCGTTGCCTGTATGGCACCCAATGGCGGTGGTCATGTGATTAATGTGGCTTCTATTGCAGGCTTGCGCTCTGCACCTATGCTATCGGCTTATAGTGCTGCGAAGCATGGGGTGATGGGACTGACTAAGTCTGCTGCTCATGAATATGCTCGCGTCAATATCCGCTTTAATGCGGTGTGTCCAAGCTTTATCGATACACCAATGGTACGCAATACTATGGCTAATATGGACGAGCGCGCTCAGCAAGCGACTATCAAAGCCAGTCCACTACGCCGTTTAGGGACAGTTGATGAAGTATCAGGCGCGATTGCATGGCTAGCTAGTGACGAGAGCAGCTTTATGAATGGTCATGCGTTTACTCTTGATGGCGGTATGCTGGCTTAGTATCTAAAGTATTTATTAAAATATAAGGAATAATAATGAAAGATTTATTTGATTTAACAGGTAAGATAGCCTTAGTTACTGGTGCTAGCCGCGGTATTGGCGAATCTATTGCACGCTTGCTTGCCTCAAGAGGGGCACATGTAATTGTTTCTAGTCGTAAGATTGATGCGTGCCAAGCAGTCGCTGATAGTATTATTGCTGATGGTTATAAAGCCAGTGCTTTTGCTTGTCATGTCGGAGACATGGAGCAGATTGATGCTATTTTTGAGCATATCAAAAATGAGTTTGGTCAAATTGATATCTTAGTCAATAACGCAGCAGCCAACCCTTACTACGGGCATATCCTAGATACTGACCTAGCGGCTTTTGACAAAACGGTTGAAGTAAACATTCGCGGCTATTTCTTTATGTCGACAGCTGCTGGTAAGATGATGCGCGAGCAAGGTGGCGGCGTTATCTTGAATACTGCATCGGTCAATGGCTTGGTAGCGGGCGACAAACAAGGTATTTACTCAATCACCAAAGCTGCTGTCATTAGCATGACCAAAGCTTTTGCTAAAGAATGTGGCCCATTAAATATCCGTGTGAATGCGTTGTTGCCAGGCTTGACCGATACCAAGTTTGCCTCTGCCTTGACGACCAATGATAAAGTCTTAAAAATGGCGTTACACTCAATTCCTCTAGGACGCGTGGCTGATCCTGATGAAATGGCTGGCACAGTCTTGTACCTAGTGTCTGATGCATCAAGTTATACGACTGGCGCAACGATAGTCGTTGATGGTGGGATGCTAGCTTAGTTAGCAGTTCGTTCTCTAAAAGTAGAGTTATCTCTAAAACCGTATGCTTATAAATGGCATACGGTTTTTTATTTAGCTATAGTAAGTACTAATATTTTAAGTAATGATACTTAAGAGCGGAGCCAAGCATGCAAGCATCTATTATTAATCATTTTACCAATACCAAGACATGGTTATTCGTTCCAGCCACTCGCATAGCTAGAGTGGTAAAGGCGTTTGCTAGTGGCGCTGATGCGGTGATTGTGGATTTGGAAGATGCGGTTGCTGAAGCGGACAAGGTACAAGCTCGCAAAGATTTAAGAGTCTATTATGACAGTCAGGGTTATCAGCCTATTTGGATTCGAATCAATCAAGCAAGTAGTGAGGATTTTATAGAAGACTTAGAACTCTGCCAGCAAATGCCAAATCTTGCTGGACTTATATTACCTAAAGCGGAGCAAGCGGTAGATATTGAAAAAGTTCATAATAAAATGGGTCTACCCGTCATTGCATTGATAGAGACGGCGCTTGGTTTATATCAAATCGATAGTATGGCAAAAGCTGCTGGACTGCTGACATTTAGCTATGGATTTTTAGATTTATGCAATGATTTGCAGGTGCAAGTAGGTACGGCGGCAGCGGATATTGTTGCTAATCAGATTCGTTATCAGCTCTTACTCACCTCAAAAGTGCATAATCTATTAGCCCCTATTGATACGGTTTATACCGACTTTAATGATAATAAAGGGCTTGGGCAGCGAGTGCAATTATGGTCGCAAATGGGCATGTCCAGCATGCTTTGTATCCACCCAAAGCAAGTAGCTGTCGTCCAGAAATCTCTACAACTGACTGATGCTGAAATTGACTTTGCTAAACGTGTGTTAGAAGAATACGAGCAAAGTGGGCAGGCGGTATTTACAATAGACGGCAATATGGTTGATGCGCCCGTGATTGAGCGCTGTCGTCAGCTATTGAACCAGTTCTTAGCTAACTAGCAGGGAAGCAAATAATGGTTTATTATTCACCATACTTATTAGCCATTTATAAAAGAGTTCTATGATTTTTATCAGTAGCAGCATCAGCCTGAATGATAGTGATGTCGAGATTAGCGCGATACGGGCGCAAGGCGCTGGCGGTCAAAACGTTAATAAAGTGTCGTCTGCGATTCATTTGCGCTTTGATATCCATGCATCAAGTTTGAGTGACATCAATAAGCAGCGCCTGCTTGATAGTAAGGACAGCCGAATTACTAAAGAAGGGGTGCTGATTATTAAAGCACAGCAATTTCGTACTCAAGAACGCAATCGAATTGATGCGTTTGAGCGCTTGCAGAGTTTTATCGTAAAAGCTACTTACATCAATAAAACTCGTAAGCCCACCAAACCGAGCCGTAACGCTAAGCGTAAACGCGTGGATAAAAAAACCCAGCGCGGCAAGACAAAAGTATTACGCGGTAAAGTGGATTTTTAATTAGAATGATTTTAAACGTAAAATGCCAGCCTATTTAAGTGGCTGGCATTTTTTATATACTTATTTGCTATCAGCTTTTCAGCTAGCCCAGCCTTCTGCTTAGCTCAGGGAAGCGTTGTATCATAAATAGCATGAGTAGCAATGCCGCGCTGGCGATTGCCGCGCCAACATAGCCCACGCTTGATAACGAGAGATGGGTCACCGCATAACCACCAAACAAAGCCCCTGTACCAATTCCTAAGTTAATAATCCCTGAGAACATTGACATCAGCATGTCTTGCGCGTTGACATCAACCATGATGACTTTGGCTTGCATAGAGACAATCAGCAGCATGAGTGCTGCGCCCCATAGTAAGGCAATCAAGCTGAGCGCCCATACCGAGGTGACGGCAAGCAACAGCGCAAGCATCGATACCAATATCAATATCGTCGATATCAGCATCAATCTGGTATTAAAATTGTCACCCCAGCGACTGAATATCACACTGCCTAGAATGCCTGCCACACCGAATAGCAGAAGTACAAAAGTCGCGGCGTTTTCACTGATGGCACCGACTTGACGCATAAAAGGCTCGATATAAGAGTAAGCGGTATAGTGGGCGGTAAAGACCAGTAAAATAAGCAAATACAGACAGACCAATAAAGGGTTTTTAAGTAATTCTGGAATCTTTCTAAACGAGCCCTCAAACATACTTGGCAGGGTAGGTAAAAGCCTTGCTTGCAAGATAAATACCACCAAAGCAACTGCACCGATACCGCCAAAGGTTGCGCGCCAGCCAAACCATTGACCGATCAATCGTCCTAACGGTACGCCCAGTACCATTGCTAATGAGGTACCGGTCGCAAGCACGCTTAGCGCCATGGCTTTTTTGCCTTTGGGTGCCACTCGTATGGCAATCGCCGCCGTGATTGACCAAAATATCGCATGCGATAGCGCAATCCCAACACGGCTGATGAGTAGCACTTCAAAACTCCACGCAAATACTGACAACGCATGGCTGGCGATAAATACTGCAAATAAGGCTAATAGTAAACGTTTACGTTCAAATCGACTGGTCAATAGCATCAGTGGCAACGACATAGCTGCGACAATCCACGCATAGAGCGTCAACATCCAGCCCGTTTCTGCCGTGGTAATAGAAAAGTCCTGGGCAATATCACTTAATAGGGCGACTGGGACGAATTCGGTGGTATTCATAATGAATGCGCTAACACCCATCAAAAATACTTGAAAATACTGAGTGCGGCGAGCATCTGAGCTCACCTCAAGTTTATGTGTCATAAAATCCAACGGTCAGAAAGAATGCTAAAAAATTAGCGTTTAAAGCGGGGCAGAAATTGGAGTGTTCACAGAAAGGTAAGCAAGATAGCAAGTCAATGGCTTTAGTTAAAGGGGTTTTTTGCTAACGTCATTAACACCTAGCTTTTTAATGATAAATACTTACTTTAGCAATAGGTTTATCTGGTTTGTCAAAATAAATAAATCAGAGGATAATTTCAAGCAATATCATACTTAGTTAGAAGTTATATTATGCTCATCAATGCAGACTTTTCATGCCGTGCTGCCTTAGCACCTGAACACTATCAGTGGGTTCAGTCACCACAAAACGGCGTCGAGCGCGTGATGCTTGACCGAGTTGGCGCCGAAAAAGCGCGTGCTACCAGTATCGTACGCTATGCTCCTGAGTCAAATTTTCCGCATCATCTGCACCCAGGAGGTGAAGAGATTTTGGTATTGTCAGGCACTTTTTCTGCAGATAACAACGATTATCCTGCTGGTTGGTATTTACGCAATCCACCGACCTCAGGGCATCAGCCTTATAGTCATGAGGGCGCTGTTATTTTTGTCAAACTTTGGCAGATGACAGTCGACGAGACCCATCATGTCGCTATCGATACCAACGATGCTGCCAACTGGCAAGCGCAAGGCGGTCGTCAGGTTTGCCATTTATACTCGGATGCAAGGGAGGAGGTGAGCTTGCAACGTGTAGATGCAGGTGAGGCATTGTTTGCAGATACCATCGCAGGAGGTGCTGAGCTATTGGTGCTAGAGGGCATGTTGATAGAAGCTGGACAAACTTATCAGAGCGGTGGTTGGATACGTCTACCTGTCGATGCGACATCGCAAATAACAGCAGGAGCGAATGGCGCTACGGTTTATCTAAAAACTGGACATCTATCACAAATAATCGGTATTGATGTTCACTGAGTGTATAAGTGATTTTGAGAGAATGAATATGAAAAAAGCATCGGTGGCGATTGTTGGCGGCGGTTTAAGTGGCTTGTATGCTGCCTATTTATTGGAGAAAAAAGGCATTGATTATGTGCTGTTAGAAGCGCGATCTACTTTAGGTGGTCGTATCGTTACTGCTGAATTTTCAATAGATAATAAAAATATAGACAGCTTTGATTTGGGACCTTCTTGGTTTTGGCCAGATTATCAGCAGCAGTTGGCTCATCTTATCGATGAATTACAATTAGAGACCATAGCGCAGTTTGAAGAGGGCGACATGATGGTTGAGCACGCGCCTAATGAAGCTGCCGTTCGTACACATGGCTATAAAAGCGCCCTACCGTCAATGCGGCTCAAAGGTGGTATGGCAGCATTAATAGAGGCTCTGTATCTTCGCTTAGATGCATCACGCATTTTTACTGGTCAAATCGTATATCAACTTAATCATAATGGTCAGTATATTGAGATTATTAGTAAAGACAACTCTGGGCAAATAATGACGTGCCAAGCACAACATGTGCTGCTGGCACTACCGCCACGTTTGGCTGCGAAAAGCATAGCGTTTTATCCTGATTTACCGGTTGATTTATCAGCACAATGGCAGCAAACGGCTACTTGGATGGCGCCACACGCCAAGTATGTGGCGATTTATGACACACCTTTTTGGCAAAAACAGGGGCTTTCTGGCGCAGCGAGAAGTGCCCAAGGTCCCATGGTTGAGATTCATGATGCTTCAGTGATAGATGGTAGTGGTGCGCTGTTTGGTTTTATAGGTGTACCTGCATCAGTACGTCAAAGTGTTTCTGAAGCAGTCTTAAAAGCACATTGCCGTGCGCAGTTGGTAAGGCTGTTTGGCGTAGAGGCAGAGAATACTAAGAGAGAATATCTCAAAGACTGGGCACAAGAGCCGTTTACAGCGACTGCTACTGACGTGAGTGGCGATGGTCAACATGCGTCAGCACCTGTTTCTAAAGCAACATCCGGCGTATGGGAAAATTGTCTGACAGGTATTGGAAGTGAGTGGTCGACGCAGTTTTCAGGTTACCTTGCTGGCGCGATCGATGCCGCTAGCATAGGGGTGCTAAACCTTCCTGAGTCAGCCTTTTCTTAATTAATCATGCTTATTTCAATATAAAAAACACCCTTTAAATCATCGTTTTTAGATCAGGCCTTCCTTGTTGTACGGGCGTTCCGCTCTTTATAGCAAGGAAAGGCTTCAGCTCAAGACAAAAAGTGGCTCGTCAAGTAAAGCCATCTCATTAGTCCACTTTGTTACCATCATTCTATCTAACCTTATCTCATCTAAAATAAACAAAATATATATTAACCCTTCACATTGCTATATTATTGCTATAAAATACCGACTGTATGGTTTCTTTAATGTATATACATTATTAATATTTGCTCAATTTGAGACAGGTATCCTAATTATGAGCCCTACCACTATTGCTTACGGTTACCTTGCCATTGCCATCATTTGTGAAGTCATTGGCACCACTTTTTTAGTTAAGTCAGAACAATTTACGCGTTTGGTGCCGACAGTGATTATGGGTGTGCTCTACGCCATCTCGTTTTACTTACTCACGCAAACCATCAAGACCATACCGATTGGTATCGCTTATGCGTTATGGGGTGGGCTTGGAATTGTACTGACATCGTTGATCGGCTTAGTATTTTTTAAGCAAACACTTGATACGGCAGCGGTGGTCGGTATCGCTATGATTGTGGGTGGTGTCGTCGTGATGAACTTGCTGTCTAATTCTGTCGGACATTAATTGTGTATATGGAGATAACAATGGAATCTGAAAGCGCACATAAGCGTAAAAAACAACCTGAAGTAGTACGTCGGGCGCTACTTGACCAAGCGGCACGCATCACTTTAGAGCAAGGTTTAGCCAAGGTCACCTTCCAAGCCGTTGCTGATGCGGTCGGGGTGACAAAAGGCGGTGTGATGCATCACTTCACCACCAAAAACGCTTTGGTGATGGAAGTGTTTCATGATGCGATGAAAAAATTTGAGGTAGAAGTTGATGCGGCGATAGCAAAAGATCCTGTGCGTTATGGCTCTTTTACCCGTGCTTATATCAATGCCACGATCAGCTTAGGTGAAAAAGGGCAGCAAGAGTTTAATAGCCAAGCCACGCTATATGTATTGATGCTTGGAGATGTTGAGCTACGTGAATTATGGGCAGAATGGGCAAATGCACAGTTGAAAAAACATCAAGCAACCGACAACACTGAAACACTATGCATGGTGCGTCTGGTGGCTGATGGTATTTGGCTCTCTGATTTTTCAGGGATTAATATCTCAGATAAAACATCCATACGTGAGCGCCTGATAAAACTGACGCAACCTGAAAATCAGTAAAACGCTGTTTTCAACATTTATCTAATAAGCGTTTTTTATCAAAGAAATATTGCAAGAAAAGCTTGTAGAAATAGGTTATATAAATTTATTTCTAACACTTAAACCATGACGACATTATTCGGTATTAATTTTTTTATAAAGCTTTTGCCAGTCGTTGTAAGGAGAAAGAACTCATGACAGATTCAAAAACAGACCTAAATAAAGTAACAGATATCATCGATTTAGAAAAAACACAAACCGCTTATATTAACGGTCGTTACCTGTCTATCGATGAATCACTTGCAACTTTTGAAGATATTAACCCAGCCACTGGGGAAGTGTTGGCAACCATCCAGCAGACAACCACTGAGCAGATTAACGAAGCTGTAACAGCAGCACAGAAAGGGCAGAAAATTTGGGCGGCGATGACAGCGGTTGAGCGTAGTCGTATTCTGTTAAATGCCGTTGCCATACTACGCGAGCGTAATGATGTACTCGCGTTACTTGAAACCAAAGATACAGGTAAAGCGCTCTCTGAAACCAAATATGTCGATATCGTAACTGGTGCTGATGTTATTGAATACTATGCTGGGCTTGCGCCAATGATTGAAGGTCGTCAGATTCCGCTACGTGATAGCAGCTTTGTTTATACTCGCCGCGAGCCGCTTGGCGTCGTCGCTGGTATTGGCGCATGGAATTATCCGATTCAAATCGCTATGTGGAAGGCTGCTCCTGCACTAGCCGCTGGTAATGCGATGATTTTTAAACCATCAGAGGTCACGCCTTTAACTGCGCTAAAACTGGCAGAAATCTTTACAGAAGCCGGTTTGCCCGATGGCGTCTTTAATGTCGTGCAAGGGGATTATAAAGTTGGCGAAGCATTAACTGCGCATCCTGATATCGCCAAAGTATCGTTTACGGGTGGTGTACCTACGGGTAAAAAAGTGATGGCAAGCGCTGCATTATCGTCGCTTAAAGACGTGACCCTAGAGCTTGGTGGTAAATCGCCATTAATCATATTTGATGATGCCGACATCGATACCGCTGCTGATATTGCCATGATGGCAAACTTCTATAGCACAGGTCAGGTATGTACTAATGGCACGCGTGTCTTTATCCCTAAAGCCTTACAAGCTAAGTTTGAGCAAGCTATCCTAACGCGTGTAGAGCGTATAAAGCTCGGCGATCCGATGGATGAGAGCATTAACATGGGGCCATTAGTTAGCTTCCCGCACATGGAAAGAGTGCTTGGCTATATCGAGCAAGGTAAAGCCAATGGTGCGCGTCTGCTAACGGGTGGTGAACGTATCACGACAGGTGAACTTGCCAATGGTGCATTTGTCGCACCGACCGTGTTTACAGATTGTAGCGATGATATGACTATCGTATGCGAGGAAATCTTTGGTCCAGTGATGTCGATATTGACTTATGAGACCGAAGAAGAAGTCATTCGCCGTGCCAATGATACTGAGTATGGATTGGCAGCAGGGGTCGTGACCGCTGATTTGACCCGAGCGCATCGCGTGATTGGTCAGATTGAAGCCGGTATTTGCTGGTTAAATACGTGGGG
>NZ_DATIRM010000066.1:0-5575 GCF_035469765.1 Psychrobacter sp. | reverse complement strand
GTTTTAAATATGGCGCAGCGGACGGGACTCGAACCCGCGACCCCCGGCGTGACAGGCCGGTATTCTAACCAACTGAACTACCGCTGCTTAGGTCATCTTTAGCGTTTTTACCTTTATGAAGAGGTCCACTTCGCTAAAATAGTGGTGGGTGATGACGGATTCGAACCGCCGACATTCTGCGTGTAAGGCAGACGCTCTACCAACTGAGCTAATCACCCTTCGAACAATTGCTAGGCAATTTATTCAACATCAACCGAGCTCTAAGTTTGTCACTAAGCTCTGCTGCTGTGGGTGTGTATTATATAGATTTACACATGGCTGTCAAACACTATTTCATATTTTTTATAAAATGATTGTTAAAAAGGCTTTTGAGAGTATGGATAAATGCTATGTTAATTCATATTACAGCCCATATGACAACTACCTAGTCAACTAATAGTTATCTATTGCATGGCGGATAAAAGCCTCTATACTTGATTGCTTATATTTGATTATATTCTGCTATTAAAGGTTGGAGGCGAAAACAATAGACTCTTTATCTACTACTGAGCAGCAAGTGGCAGCATGGTCATGGACAGACTTTGCTGGGCTTGGTCTGGTCTTTCATATTATTTTGATGATCGTGATGACCTTGCGCATTGTTTCGGTACAGCGCAACATTGGGGTAGCGATTGCGTGGATAGCGGTTTTGTTTACCTTACCTGTATTTGGCTTGATTGCCTATTTGCTTGTCGGTGAGCCTATGATAGGTCGGCGTTATCGTCAGCGCATGGATCAGGCGCGGCTATTGATGAATGAGATGGCACAGCGCGAGCGCTTGATATTTGATGAAGGGCAAGAGGTGCTGCCAACCCATTATCGCGGAGTCAGCCATATTGGTACACGCTGGACAGGGTTTGGGGTTTTCTCAGACCATGATATGCAGCTGTTGACGCATGTTAATATTATCTTTAAGCGTATGATTGATGACATCGATGCCGCTCAGCGCAGTATTTTGATGGAGTTTTATATTATTTACCCTAAGGGGCAAGTATTGGATATCATAGAGGCGTTGATGGCAGCGGCTCAGCGCGGGGTTGAATGCCATATTCTGATTGATAGTGTGGGTAGTTTTAGCTTTTTTAATAGTAAAACGCATCGAAAATTAGAAAAAGCAGGCGTTTTTGTCCATCAATCATTGCCAGTGGGTTTATTTAAAACGTTATTTAAGCGCTCAGATTTGCGTAATCATCGAAAAATCGTGGTCATTGATGAGTATATCGGTTATATCGGTAGCTTTAATTTGGTCGACCCTAAGTTTTTTAAGCAGGATAAAGACGTCGGTGAGTGGATTGATGTGGCGATACGCAGTGTCAGTGATAACGACATCAGTATTGCTACTGCGATGGCAAAAGTAGTGGCAACTGATATTGGTGCGGAAAATAGCGACAATCTAGACGCGCTGCATCAACGAGTCAATAGCTATACGCGTAAGCTGTATGTGCGCCATCCGACGATAAATGATCTTAATAGTCGCATCAAAGTATTGGATGACACGCGAGAGAGTGTAGAAGCGCCTTGTACTGGGGCGATGTCTAGCGTGATTCCGCAAATGCCGGTGGTAAAAGGGGTGGTCGCACAGCTGATTCCTTCAGCGCCGCAAGTGACCGCTCATGTCATTTATAATACTTTGGTGACGGTTTTGCATCGCGCCAACCACTGTATCAGTATCACAACGCCATACTTTGTGCCAGATGAAGCTTTGTCAGGAGCATTGGTAACGGCTGCCAAGCGCGGCGTCAAAGTTACGCTGATTATTCCTGAAAAGGTAGATTCCTTTTTAGTTCAGCATGCGTCGCAAGCCTATTATCAAGAGCTGTTAGAGGCGGGCGTGATCATTGCCTTATTTAAGGGTGGTTTACTGCATGCCAAAACGGTCGTTATTGACGATGATTATTGTCTATTTGGGACTGTTAATATCGATATGCGCAGTTTTTATTTGAATATGGAGGTCAGTTTGGCTATTTATACACCTGAAATGGTTGCCCAAATTGCTGCTTGCCAAGAGTCTTATCTACAAAGCTGTCATTTTTTAGGCTTAGATGAGTGGCAACAGCGTCATAAGACTGAGCGATTGTTTGATAATGTGATACGTTTGTTTAGTCCATTATTGTAGCGCTGCCTTTTTTAAGTTAAGGTAAGTAACATCTTTTGTATGATTGCCTTTACCGAATCGCCTCTGTTATCGATCTAGTTTTTTAAAGGATAAGCGCTCCTTATGTCTGCAACGCCCTTAACGCCCCTTGATTATATTGCAGCAGGCTATTGGCAAGATTTTTTAGCAAGGCGTGCTGTCGCAGGCGGTATCGCTTACGAAGTGGATTTGCATCACTGTGGTTTGGATGAATCGCTGGCAAGCTTGCAGCGTATAGATACGTTACTGTCGCAGATACGCCGTGATATGGTCAAAGCAGGCATTTGGGATGAAGTAACGTTATTAAAAAACGAGCGCTATCGTAATTTTATGGTGTTTTTGGCATTTTATGCTGGCAGGGTATTGGCGCGGCAATGGCACCAACCGCCGCGTTGGTTTGGTCAGTTTGAGTTAGATGCTCGCTATCCTGAATTAGCGCTGATAAACGATGATTTTTATCAGCATATGGCGATGTTTTATGGCGCTGATACTGATATTAATGCCAAAAATAGTAGTGATAAAGGTAATATCCCGCTTTTCTTTGCTTTAGAACCGATAGGGATGCGTTTATTTGGTCATATCGACCGAGCGTTTAAATCGGCGCAAGGTGCACAAGTTGCTAGTGGCTTATATCAAGCCGTTAGTGACAGATTGCCAAAAGCTGAGAATCATCTGCCTCAATTAGCTGATGCAACCATAGCAGGTCATGTAAACGCTGAAGTAAGAGATAAACCAAACAATCAAATAGCCAATGAAAAGGCAGTTATTGATAAAGTAAATCTTGAAAGTAGCAGCGAAACTCTTTATGCAGATAGTAAATCTGCTATAGATATGCCTACAACTCAGCTATCAAATGACAAAGTAGATAATATATCGTCTACAGCAGCTACTGCAAACGCACCAACCCCATTAGTAGAAAATATAGAAATCGTAAACGCAGCGGTAGCACCTATAGAAGCAGTAAAGATCACGTCAGTAGCAAGGCCTATAGTGAAAAAACCGGCTACACTAGAGATGTTTAGCCAGCTATTAACAGAGCTACATGAGATAGAAGTAATACAGACCGCGGGTGAGACTGAATATGAACAGACGTACAAGATTTTAGATCAGTTTGAGCGCCATATTGCAAAGCAAGAGAAGCCACGCGAGCAAGTTGCCTTTTCAGAGGCGCACTTGCAAGCAAAGCAGCAAGCCCTGCTAAGATTAAAAAACGCTGCAAATGTAGGCAATAGCGCTGCGATGCTGCGCTTGGCCATGTATGAGCTGCTTGGTGAAGGTTTGATAGCAAAAGAAGGCGCAGATAAAGTCGCTGGTATAGAGGCTGGGGTTGAATGGGTGAAGCAAGCGGCGAGCAAAAATGACAGTCGAGCCCAGCGATTACTGAGTAAAATGTATTACCAAGGCGTAGGGGTGACGCAAGACCTTGAGATCGGCAAATATTGGCTCGAACAAGCGGCAGAAAACGGTCACATAGAAGCGGCAAGCTTAGTCGGTCAGTGGCAACAAGCGCAGGCGTTAATCAGCACCCAAAAGCAAGAACAGCACAGTCTTAAGCGCTATCAGCTACTGTTTGCAGTGATTATCGTTATAGCCTTACTTATTATTATTTTGGTCTAACAACCGATTGCCAAAATGCTTGAATTTAAAAGCGTATTGTTTGGCAATAAATTCAGGTAGAATTGGTGCGCTTTTTATGCGCGACTCCTATTATCTGCTCCATTAATTATCTGGGCTTTTGCATGCCATCTTTTGATACCACAAAAAATATTTCTAATAACGCCTTACCTATGCAAAGCCGAGCGGCATATAAGCCGCCTGTTTATTATCAGCTGACCATTGGCTTACTAAAGCCGCTATATCGACTACAGGTATGGCGTCGCTCGCATAAGCATGATAATTATCAGCAGGAAGTTGAGCAGCGTTTTGGTAAGCGTTATCCTGCAGCGCCTATAAGCACAGAAACGTATATGCCAGCTGCGGATTTAAACATCAGCATCAATACTAATAAGCAAAATAAAACAATCTGGTGCCATGCGGTCTCTTTAGGTGAGACCAATACCGTTGCGCCGTTATTAGATGCGCTATTGGATCGTGGTTATCGGATATGGCTGACTAATACTACTCAGACTGGTTTTGCGCGTGGTGCTAGTCGATTTGCAGAAGACATTGCGCAGGGTCGATTGAGTCATAGTTATGTACCGGTTGATAGTCCAGCGGTGATTGAAAGGTTTTTAAATCATGTACAACCTGTCGCTGCTTTATTTGTAGAAACGGAACTATGGGCAAATATCTTAACCAAATTATCTGAGCATCATATCCCGAGTATCTTGGTGAATGGGCGACTGTCTGCATCCTCTTTTAAAAGCTATCAAAAGATTGGCGCAGTCAGTACCAGTATGATGAAAAATTTGAGTTTAATCATTGCGCAAGATAATGATTCCGCCAAACGCTTTCGGCAATTGGGCGCTCATAGTGCCCAAATCCGTGTGGCAGGTTCGCTAAAATGGGTCATTAATACGCCTAAGCTTAATGACAAAGTCGCTGATATAGATGGCGATATGACTCATAAGCTTACGGATATAGAAGCACGCACGAGTGATATCGCCGCAGATTTAGGTGTGATTAATCGCCCAATTTGGGTGGCAGCAAGCACTCATAGTGGTGAAGAAGATACGGTACTGTCATGGCAGCAGCAATTACTGTCAAACCCTGCATTATCAGACGTACTACTTATTATCGTCCCACGCCATCCAGAACGTTTTGATGAAGTGGCAGCGCTGATTCAAAATTCAGGTTTGACTATGGCACGGCGCAGTGCAGCAGAAGCTATTGATATAAACACTCAAGTTTATCTGGCGGATAGCATGGGTGAGTTGATGAATTGGTATATGCTTGCTGATGTGGCATTGGTAGGCGGCTCATTGGTCGAGGTTGGCGGACATAATCCGGTTGAGCCAGCAAGTGTGGCGACACCGGTTTTAATGGGCATTTATACTCAATCTTGTCAAAGTGTCGTGGATAAATTAGCAAGCGTAGGGGCGTTATATCAGCCCCAAAACCCTTTTTATCAGGCGATTAATCATACTAAGCAAGAGCACGAAAACCCACAATCTGTCAATGATGAGACACTGATTTATCAACAACTGAAATATTGGCTGAGTCATTTAACGTTGGCTAAGCAGGCAGGACAAGCTGGCGCGCAGATGACTAAGCAGCAGCAAGCCGTATTAAGTCGTCAGTTAATGATGATAGAAAAGGTTATCGAGAAGCATGCTATGCAAAACATTAGCCAATATTTAAAATCAGAGCCACTATGAACTGTATCTTATTACCGGCTGCAAACTTCTCTAATGAATCTGCACATATCAATGCAGCGGCGCAAATTGAACATGTTAATCAAGT
>NZ_DATIRM010000065.1:0-15935 GCF_035469765.1 Psychrobacter sp. | reverse complement strand
GTATCACTTTTGATAGACTATTGTTTATAGTAGAATGTATCATAAGTAAGACTAACAGTATTAAGTATTTTTCTAGTTTAAGGAAAGAGATGTCCCTAAAATCCAGCTTCAAAGGTTTCCTAGGTGAAACCGTCATCAATGTAGCCATGTGGCTAAAGCTTGAAAAAAACGTCTATCACCGATTAAACGGTATTACCTTGCCAAGAGACAAAGGTGGTAGTACCCAAATCGATCATATCATCGTCTCCGTATACGGCATCTTTGTCATCGAAACCAAAAACTATAAAGGCTGGATATATGGTAGCGAAAAGCAAAGACAGTGGACACAAGCTTTCCCAAATGGGAGTAAGTACAAATTTCAGAACCCATTACATCAGAATTATCTGCATATTAAGACGCTCGCAGATTTATTAGAATTGGAGCCCCACTATTTTCATTCGATGATTGCTTTC
Source organism: Psychrobacter sp. (assembly GCF_035469765.1). GTDB lineage: Bacteria > Pseudomonadota > Gammaproteobacteria > Pseudomonadales > Moraxellaceae > Psychrobacter. The sequence goes on along the minus strand of NZ_DATIRM010000065.1, from coordinate 15,483 downwards.
ATCGGTGAGTGTGAGCTGAAAACCCGTGATGAGTTGCCTGAGCACGTATTGACGAATGGCATGGTGTCTTATGTGAAGAAGAAGCAGGATAAGATACTCACCGAAGACGAGGTCACATCCATCGTTGAGCAGATTGAAAGCAATAGATTTAGCAAGTCTTGGCGAACCAATAGAGAGCACAAAGCCTACCTAAAGGATAAGCATATCAATCCAAGCAAGTCGTCTAGCAATAACTCTAATGGTAAGTCAGTTGCTACAACTACTGATAATTCTACATCTGAGCCGATAGTAAAAGAAACCGCTAAAAGAACTATCCTGAAAAGCAGAGAGGTGCTGCGATGGTCTGGTCAGACTGAAATTGAATCTAGCGATTTACCAATTGATAGTATGAGTGTTCAGCCGGCAATTACACCGCATGATATTGCTGATAAGGTTTTTCTCACGCCGTTTGAGGTTATAGAGTCTAAGCTATTGCGCAACGACCTTAAAACAACTGAGCGTGAGACTATAAAGTCTGATGCAACCAATCTTAAAGCTGTTGAGCAAACCATTCAGACTAATATTGCAGAACAAATACCTACCTGTCCGAGATGTCAGGGAGAAATGGTCAAACGTGTTGCCAAAAAAGGCCAGCACCAAGGGCAGACCTTTTTTGGTTGTAGTCAATTTCCAAAATGTCGCGGAGTAGTCAATACAAATTGAGCCCAAAACAAATTTTGATTTTGGACTCAATTAATCATCTTAAAGTAGGTTAAGCAAGGACTGGCTCATCCAGCACATGATTTGCCTTGATAAGGTCTGCTATTTTTTCAGCAATCATAATTGTCGGTGCATTGGTATTACCGCTGATTAAGGTTGGCATGACTGAAGCATCTATCACCCGTAATCCGTTAACGCCCCGTACTTTTAATTCCAAATCGACGACTGAATTGCTATCTGAGCCCATACGGCAAGTACCTACAGGATGGTAAATGGTATCTGACTTGTTGCGGATAAAGCCAAGCATACCGTCTTTTTCGATATAGGGAGCAGGATAGTCCTCAGTGATGTATTCAGCCATTGGCGATTCTTGCATAATGGCTCGCGTACGTTCAGCACCTGCTACCATATACTCTACATCTTTTGGATGTGAGAGGTAATTTGGATCAATCAATACCGCGTCAGAGGGGTTGGATGAATCAAGTCGGACTGTACCTCGACTTTCAGGGCGCAGATAGCAGCTATGACAAGAGACGGCAAAACCACGTCTGAGATCACGTCCGTGCTCAATCACGCGAGATATGACAAAATGCAGCTGGGTATTTGGCCATTCTTTTGGGTCGTCACCGACACTAAAGAACGCGCCCGCTTCTGCATAATTGGTAGATAACAGACCTGTACCATCTTTTCTCCATTGCCGAATACTTTTGGTCAAGGTTGAAATAGTCGCCATGCCAAGACCGATGACATCGGTAGTATTGACCTCGTAATCAAAGACGACATCTAAATGATCTTGTAAGTTACCACCAACTTCAGGCGCATCTACCACCACATCGATGCCGTGAGACTGCAAATGCTCGGCAGGACCAATACCGGATAACATTAATACTTTGGGTGAGCCAAAAGTACCGCCTGATAATATCACTTCATGGCGCGCCATAATGGTATGTTCAACGCCATCCTTTTCATAGACCACACCAGTCGCTTGCTTGTCTTCAAATATGACACGATTGGCTTGTGCGTGGGTGATGACCGTCAGATTTGGTCGGCTTTGTACAGGATGCAGATAAGCTGCCGCAGCAGAGCAGCGTTGACCTTGTTTTTCGCCATGAAAATGCGTGACTTGATACAGTCCTGCACCGTCTTGCTTTTTGCCATTAAAATCTTCGTTAGGATCTAAACCATTGGCAATCGCAGCTTCTACAAAGGCTTTTGAGATATCACGTGGACTGAGGAGATCACTGACGTGCAGCGGTCCGCTATCACCATGCAGCTCGTCGCTACCATGAATATTGTTTTCTGATTTGATAAAGTAGGGAAGCACGTCGTTAAATCCCCAGCCAGCACATCCTTGCTCAACCCAGCGCTCATAATCAAGTGCACTGCCACGGGTATAAATCATCGCATTAATAGCCGATGAGCCACCCAAACATTGACCGCGTGGTTGAAAGCCGCGACGATTATTAAGATGCGTTTGCGGGGTAGTATGAAAGCACCAGTTGTTTAATTTTAGTGGCTTGCCCGGAACCATCAAAATCAGTCCGGCAGGGACGCGAACGGCAAGATCTTTGCCTTCACCACCATATTCTAATAAACAGACACTTATGTCTGGGTTTTCTGTTAGCCGGCTGGCAAGCACGCAGCCAGCCGAACCGCCACCAACGATGACGTAATCAAAGTTTCCATCAAGTTCCATTTTATATTCCTTGTAGCATCCATGCTCATTAAAACGTATTTATTGAAATAGGTTATGCTTTAGAGTATCTATTATTTTACTGTAATAATGAAGTAAAAATGACTACAGGGTGTTAGGTTGTTATAAAATCACATATAAATCTAATGCTTATAAAGTAAAAAAATGGTGATATAGCAAGTTTTATCTCTGATTGTGCGTTAGCCAAAGGTTAGACCGCACAGACTTCTGAGCGTACGATAAAGCGTTTACCTTCGGGTATCTCAAGTGAGAAGCTGGCACCGCGCCCATCGACTACATCAATGGTCAAATCAGTATGCTGCCATAATGTATGTTGCGCTTTACCCATATAAAATGGACAGCCAACCAGCTCACCGATGAGCACATCTTGTCCGCCCACTTTAAACTCACCCAATGGATAACACATGGGAGAGCTACCATCGCAGCAGCCACCTGATAGATGAAACATCAGCTCACCATGTTTAGATTTTAGTAGCTCAATTAATGCTCTACAGGATTCTGTCGCCGTGACGTTCATAATAATTTCCTTATCATTAAAATATAGTTGTAGAAGATTTTTCACTTAAAGTAATTAGCATAGTTTACGATTATACTAATTGAGAATAGAAAAAGCCGTATCATGTTCATCCACATCATTTATAGCATGTGAGTGAAAACGATACGACTTATGGTTTGTACTTAAATGGTCTAAGACATGTTGCCTTAAGACAAGGTCACAATAAACAACTACATGCTATAGTCAATCACGATGCGACCTTCAATTTTACCATTACGCATACGCTCAAAAATATCATTGATATTCTCAAGTGGTTCAGCGGCAACTGTTGCTTTTACTTTGCCTGCTGCTGCCATCTCTAGTGACTCTTGCAAGTCGAGACGAGTACCAACAATTGAGCCACGAATCGTAATACCGTTCAAAACAGTATCAAAGATGGATACTGGGAAATCACCAGTCGGCAGACCATTACAGACCAAAGTACCACCGCGTCGTAACATGCTTAACGCCTGATCAAAGGCTTTAGAAGATACCGCTGTCACGAGCGCACCATGAGCCCCACCGATCTCTTTTTGTAAATACTCACCAGGATTGGTATTTTTTGCATTGACCGTGACTTTAGCGCCCAACCTCTTGGCAAACGCAAGCTTTTCATCATCAATATCAACAGCAGCTACGTTGAGTCCCATGGCAATGGCATACTGAACAGCCATATGACCCAGTCCGCCGATACCTGAAATGACAACCCAATCACCTGGCTTGGTATCGGTCATTTTCAGCCCTTTATAGACAGTGACTCCAGCACACAATACTGGTGCAATCTCAATAGAATCAACACTTTCAGGGATAATGCCGACATAATTGGCATCCGCGAGGACATATTCGGCAAAACTGCCATTCACTGAATAGCCAGAGTTTTCTTGACTCAGGCATAAGGTTTCCCAGCCACCCAAGCAGTGGGTACAGTGTCCACAGGCGGAGTAGAGCCAAGGCACACCGACTCGGTCGCCTTCTTTGACGTGATGGACGTTTTCGCCGATAGCGGTGATAAGACCAACGCCTTCATGTCCTGGGATAAACGGTGGGCTAGGTTTTACAGGCCAATCGCCTTCAACAGCATGTAAATCAGTATGACAGACACCTGATGCCTGCATTTTAACCACAATCTGACCTGGACCTGGAGTTGGAATATCTACTTCTTCAATCTGTAAGGGTTGTCCGAATTCATGCAGTACGGCCGCTTTCATTTTATTACTCACGTTGTAACTCCTTGTCATCGTTCTTTACATTAAGATGCTCGGCGAGCATCGAGGTCGCACTTTACGGTTTTGCCATAAAGTGCTTTGAAAAATAGACTTAAAAGAAGCCCATCGCTTTAGGACTGTATGACACCAGCATGTTTTTAGTCTGCTGATAATGATCAAGCATCATTAGATGGTTTTCGCGGCCAATACCAGACTGCTTATAACCGCCAAACGCTGAATGCGCAGGATATAAGTGATAGCAATTTGTCCAAACGCGACCGGCTTTAATGCCACGACCAAAACGATAAGCGCGAGTACCATTACGCGTCCAGACGCCAGCACCAAGACCGTATAAGGTATCATTGGCGAGTGCCATCGCTTCTTCATCGTCTTTAAAAGTGGTAACAGCCAGTACAGGACCAAAGATTTCTTCTTGGAACACGCGCATATCATTCGTGCCTTCAAAGATGGTTGGCTGTACATAATAACCGTTTGCCATATCGCCATCATGTTTGGCGATTTCACCTCCGACAAGGACCTTTGCGCCTTCTTTTTTACCAATATCAAGATAAGATAAGATTTTTTCTAACTGATCTGAGCTGGCTTGAGCACCGATCATGGTATCCGTATCGAGCGGGTTGCCCATTTTGATGGCTTTTACGCGGGCGATACAGCGCTTCATAAATTCATCATAGATGCTTTCGTGCACGAGGGCGCGTGATGGGCAAGTACAGACTTCGCCTTGGTTCAGCGCAAACATGACTAAGCCTTCAACCGCTTTATCTAAGAAGTCATCGTCTTCATCCATCACATCGGCAAAGAAGATGTTTGGACTTTTGCCACCAAGCTCTAGTGTTACTGGAATGATATTTTCACTGGCGTATTGCATAATTAAGCGACCAGTGGTGGTCTCACCAGTAAAGGAGACTTTATTAATACGTGGGTTAGAAGCGATTGGCTTGCCGGCCTCTACACCGAAGCCGTTAATGACGTTAAGTACGCCTTTCGGTAAAATGTCCGCAGCGCCTATTAAGTCAAGCATATACAAAATAGAAGCTGGAGTTTGCTCGGCAGGCTTGAGGACGATACAGTTACCCGCTGCAAGAGCAGGAGCAATTTTCCAGATCGCCATTAGAATAGGGAAGTTCCAAGGAATGATTTGACCGACGACGCCAAGTGGCTCATGAAAATGATAGGCGACCGTGTCTTCATCAATTTGGCTAATGCCGCCTTCTTGTGCGCGGATTACGCCAGCAAAGTAACGTAAATGGTCAATGGCGATTGGAATATCAGCGGCTAAGGTTTCACGTACGGGTTTACCATTTTCATAGCTTTCGGCGATAGCGATATTTTCAAGGTTGGCTTCGATACCGTCGGCAAGTTTGAGCAACATATTAGAGCGTTCAGTGACACTGGTTTTGCCCCATGCGTCTTTGGCAGCATGAGCGGCATCTAGCGCAGCTTCGACATCTGCTTCTTTAGAACGTGCGATCTGACAGAAGGTTTTACCATCGATTGGACTTGAGTTGTCGAAGTATTCGCCATCGATTGGTGCGACCCACTCACCATTGATAAAGTTATCATATTTTTTGCGGAATTGGACGGGACTGTTTTCAGTATTTGGATAGGCGTATAACATGAACGATTCCTTGTTGTGTATTATGGTTATATAGACAAACATACTTGACCATCCTGACCAAGCTATAACTCCATCGTACTGAGCTTTGGCGTCGAGCGATAATGACTTTTTATAATGATATACTTTGTATCACATAACTTTAAGTTATGTGAGGTAGGGTGGTTAAAGTGGTTCGCAAAATGGATGTAGCTGTTATAATTGAGCTCAAATACTTTTAGCATGTCGTGATTACCCCTTTAATCATGTAATCATAGCGGCTTTCTTTTCTTATACTCTTGGTTGGTTTGGATATATGCGTCAATCTTCTGCTCTTGATATCTTAAAAACAGGTCAAAATGTCTTTTTGACCGGCTCAGCAGGTTCAGGTAAGACTTATACACTTAACCAATATATTGACTATTTACGCGCGCGTCGGGTACCCGTTGCTGTGACCGCGAGCACAGGTATTGCCGCAACGCATATGAACGGCACAACGATTCATAGCTGGTCGGGCATTGGTATAAAGGATGAGCTGACAGATCGCGACTTGACCAGTTTATCACGTAAGCAGTTTTTGGCAGACCGGTTAAAAGATACTGCGGTATTGATTATCGACGAGATATCGATGCTGCATGCCAAGCAGATTAATTTGGTCAGCCAAGTACTTAAACATGTGCGAAAAAACGATAAGGCATTTGGTGGTATTCAAGTGGTCGTGGCAGGAGACTTTTTCCAGTTGCCGCCGATTGGCAGTAAAGGCGAGAGCAATCGTGAGAAGTTTGCCTTTATGTCTGAAGCATGGCTTGATGCCAAGTTCCATATTTGCTATTTATCTGAGCAACATAGACAGGTGAGTGAAGCGGCTAATGGCGGTCTTGATTTGGACGATATTCTCAATCAAATCCGTCGTCAAGAAGTAACCTTTGATGCGATTGCTGCTTTAGAAGCAACCTTTGATCAAAACGTCGATATTAAGCGTACACGCCTGTATACCCATAATCTCAATGTTAATAAAATCAATGACAAAGAGCTGGCTGACTTATCTGGCGAGATGATGCGCTTTGAAGCCACGTCTGTTGGCGATACTAAATTGGTTGAGACCCTAAAAAAGACAGTTCGCACTCAAGATGACTTGGTGTTGAAGGTTGGCGCTAAGGTGATGTTTATCAAAAACAATACTGAACTTGGTGTGTCCAACGGTACCATGGGTGAGCTTATTGGCTTCGCTGCTGTCAAAATTGATGATAGCAAGGACAATAGTGACAATTTAATTGAAGACGATGATAGCGATAAAGACAGTGATGTTGGTAACGATAAGCAGACTGCTAAAAGCGCAAAAGAAAAAGCCAAAAAAGATAAAGCAAAAACCAAAATGCCAACGACACAAAAAATGCCCGTAGTTAGGTTAAATACTGGGCGTGAGGTTATCGCTGAGCCAGAAGAGTGGATTATCGAGGACGAGACGGGCGATGTGCTTGCAAGCTATGAGCAAGTGCCATTATGTCTCGCATGGGCAATTACCATTCATAAGTCACAAGGTATGACACTCGAAGCTGCTGAGATTGATTTATCACGTACCTTTGAGCTTGGGCAAGGATATGTAGCGTTATCACGGCTAAAGTCACTGGCAGGCTTGCAGCTGCTCGGTATGAATGATATGAGTTTGCAGCTTGATCCGCTGGCACGCGGTGCAGATAAGCGCTTTTTAGTGCTGTCTGATGAGGCTGATGCCAATTATGCGATGCTTGATGAAGAGAGTATGACGCAGGCACATGAGAAATTTATTCTTAAATCAGGTGGCACTTTGAGTCAGTCAGTGATTGACGCCTATGCCAATCTACAAAAAAAACGCCGTGAACAAAATCAAGCACAAATAGACAAAAAGCAGAAACTTGGCAATCAAGTCTCTGATAAGTCTGACAGTACTTTGTTTGCCACGCGAATATTATTAGAAGAAAGCTTGTCAATCGCTGAGATATCGCAAGCGCGCCAGTTGTCACAAGCGACTATCATGCGCCATATTGGCGAGCTAAAATCTCAAGATCCAAGCCTTGCTTGCGATCATTTGCGACCAGAAGATCAAGTCATGACGGCAGTAGGCAATGCTTATGTAGCTATTAAAGTTGCGAATAATCCAAATGACTTTAATGATGATGGTAGTATTAAGCTGCGCCCGATATTTGAGCATTTAAAGCAAAGCATCGATTACAATAATATTCGCTTGGCATTGATTTTTATCACCCCCTAGTGAATATCGAATTGCTTAGATTGTTTTAACAGCTATTTGTTTACCACCTTGATATAGTCAGCCCTAAATCAAAGAAATATAAATATTATAAAGTACCACTGGTATTCATTTTTCTTGCTTGCTAAGCCTACGAAGACAGAGGTGACGAATAATTAATCCCAGTAGTACCGTACTCTTTTAAAAGTAGATCAACGATAGTTTGTCTTGGTTGCGCTCAATTCTCTTTCATACCCCTTTATAGCGATTATTTGTTATGCCTGACTTTTCTAGTGCAACGTACCGTTTGACGTCTGATCCTGCTGTAGCAGCGTTTCATGCGACCAGTGAGCAGACTCAGCCTTTGAGAGTGGCTATCAATGGTTTTGGTCGTATTGGACGTAATGTATTGCGTGCGCTACTAGAGCGCTTTGAGGTGCTAGGGCGCGCTATTCATGTGGTGGCGATTAATGATTTGGCACCCGCTGAAACCTTATTGCATTTACTTAGGTTTGATAGTACGCATGGGCGTTTGAGCCAACTGGGCGTGACAGCTGATATTGTGCAAGATGGCTTCACCGATCATCAGAAAAAGCCTTGTGAGACAGCAGCAAACGATATTCAGCTGTGCTTGACCAAAAACAATCTTACTTACTGCATCCGTTTATTATCAAGAGAGAACCCAGAAACACTGCCATGGAAAGATTTACAGGTCGATGTGGTGCTTGAGTGTACTGGACACTATCGTTCATACGAGCAGGCAAGCTTGCACATAGGGGCGGGCGCTAAACAAGTGATTATCGGCGCGGCACCCTTTGACCATGTCGATGCTTGTATCGTTATGGGTGTCAATAGCGATACGTTGAAGCGTGATTTGCCCATTATCTCTAGCGTCTCTTGTACCACTCAAGCGCTCGTACCGCTTATTGATACCCTTGATCGTGCATTTGGTGTTGAATCGGCTATGATGACTGAGATTCATGCAGTAACAGCGGATCAAACCGTACTCGACCAAGCACACCGTGACCTAAGACGCGCGCGTGCGTCTGGCTATAATATCATTCCAACGACTTCAAGTAGTATTGCTGCTACAGAGCGCGTGTTACCGAATATGGTAGGTAAGATAAATGGTCATTCTATTCGCGTACCAACGATTGATGTTGCTGCGATTGATGTGACGTTTGTATTTGAAACGCCAAACGTCAGTATTGAAGCGATACGTGAAGTGTTAAAATCAGCCAGTCAGGCACATTTAACGACGATCATGGACTATACAGAGGAGCCACTGGTCTCCAGTGACTTTATTCATCAGACTGAATCACTGATTATCGATGGGCAGCAACTGATGCAAGTGGGCAATCAATATAAGGTTTTTGCTTGGTACGACAATGAATGGGGCTATGCTAATCGCATGCTAGATATGTGCTTGCATCTTGCTTCAAGTAAGCTTTAGACTAGCGATTATAAGCAGTTAAGAAATTAATTTAATTTTTTTGAGATAACTGCTTGCATTATCATTTCAGATCGCTATAATGATGCACAAATGGAGACGTGGCAGAGCGGTTGAATGCACCGGTCTTGAAAACCGACAAGGGTTAATAGCCCTTCGAGAGTTCGAATCTCTCCGTCTCCGCCAAATTCGAAAAGCCCCAGTCAGTAATAATTGGGGCTTTTTTTATGTGAGGTTTCTACAGGCCTTATAACTTTTGTCTTATTTCTCTAGTAACTCGTCAAATTCGATTTCTTGTCCATCTGATAAAATTATTTTACCCTCAGTAATTTCAATGCTTACCCTTGTATTATTTTTGATAGCACGCATGACATTGATATCTTCAATACTGCTCTCAATGATTATCTTGCCAGATTGTTCTGTAGCGATAGGTGGCTCAAACTGGGTCAGTGGTACATTGAAACGTTTATTTTTGTTCAAACGTTTTTCCTTCATGGTCAGTGTGCCTTTAAAGCTCTCGATGGCGACTTTGCCATGATTTGACAGCATAAACTGTAGCTTGACTTGGTTTAAGCTATCACTATCACTGGTTTTGACCGGTAATAAGGCAACCGGATAATTGAGGTGGTTGACAGTTTCTATCTGTTGGCTGGTCACAATCGGGCTTTTCTTGCCGGTTGGGTTATTAGGGTGCAAGCGCTCATATTCGCGCTGCTGGATTAAGGCTTGCTTGATGGTAATGCGTGGCATAGCGCCTGAGTCATAAGCACTACTGAGCTTCATACGCAGCATATAACGGCTGAGAAGCTTTCTATCTGCTTCAGGTAGACGCTCAAAGGTATCGCCCAATGTCTTTTGCCATTGATCAGAGTTGGTCGGTATGGCTTGCTTACTAGGATCCATTTGCGGCTGCGAGCAACCATAGAGGACAGGGAGCAGCCCCAAGCTCACAGTCAATAACATAACTTTGTTTAAACGTTTAGATAAACCCATCATCTGATACCTCCGTATTATCAACAATGGCTTTTATCTTAATCTATCGGGTCTAAAGGTTGTGTATGTTTATTTATCGCTAAATGAAGGTGAGGGCAATATTGTCAATCGCAAAAAAAGACCAAGCACCGTTAGGTTAACTCAGTCTTTATTAATGCTTCGAATATTAAATGCTTAAACCATTAAATACTAGAACGCTACTTCTACTTATCTTTTTGAAGCTCAGACAATGAATGAGTGATGTTGTTATTATGAGTCACCACAATCGCCTCATCAATAATGCGTTGGCTCACACCTTTTTTGCGTAACGTCTCAATAAAAACCTCATCATGGGCAAGCGTATAGTCTTGGTGGTCACGATCAAGACCTTGACGAATATATAGGCGAATCAAGCCTTGAATACGCTTAAAACCGAGCTCTGATGCGGTCGCCGTCAAAAGCTCAATCATCTCTTCAGAGAGGCGGATACTGATAGGGCGCATAATTTTTTGCGGATGATCAGAAAACTTATTTTTTATACGTATAGGTATCATAATAAACCATTACTATTAGTGAGTAGGGATAAAGCACTCAGGCAAAGCCGACTTAACTACGGCTACCTTTACCATACAACAAAAGTCGCTAAAAGAACACCAGCACAGTATTAATAGCCGCATTAATACTGTGCTGAACGTCAACCATAAAAAAACCTTCATCAAATGAATGATGAAGGTCTCTTCGTATATGGCTCTCCAACCTGGGCTCGAACCAGGGACACACGGATTAACAGTCCGTTGCTCTACCAACTGAGCTATTGGAGAATAATTGGTAATAACGTTAGGTTTTGCAAAGGCTGTAATAAGCCCAATTGCTTGTCTTGTTTGCGTTATGTGGGGCACATTTTAGCCAAGTAGCCGTGGGCTGTCAACCTTATTATGAGATTAATTATGAATATTGTCATAATCGATGCAAATATCGACCATAGCACCATTATTTCGTCTACTTTAATAACAGCTAGCATGACTCAATTATAGAATAAGCACGGTATGCCAGAGCAAAAAAGTCTTTTTGCTCTATAATGATTAAAGAAAAATACAAAGCACCAAAGACAAAGGATAAAAGTAGTGACCACCTTAAAGTATATTGCTCATTATTCTGAGCATATCCAAAGCCAAGCTGCCATGCTGATTAGTAGTGGCAGATTGGGCGATTATTTGGATAAGAGTTATCCTGAGAGACACCAAATACAAAGCGATAAAGCGTTATATCACTATATTAATGACATAAAAAATCAGTATATGCGTAAAAGCAATCCTCTGACCCAAGTGACTTATAACAGTAAGCTGACCGTACTAAAACATGCGTTGGGGATTCATACTTATCAATCACGTGTGCAAGGCAGTAAGCTTAAATCGCACAATAGCATCACGGTGGCAAGCTTATTTAAAGAGGCGCCGCCTGAGTTTTTACGAATGATTGTTGTCCATGAATTGGCACACTTTAAAGAACAAGAGCATAACAAAGCATTTTATCAGCTGTGCTGTCATATGGAGCCTGATTATCATCAATTAGAGCTCGATACACGTTTGTGGTTGCATTGGCGCGAAGGCTAATCTAGCGTGGTTGGTATAATAAGATAGATGGATGAGTGGGATAAGCTATGAGGGCGTCAAAGCAGCAAGGGGTTTTTGATAACAAGAAAATATGGCTGATTCCTTTGCTTTGTTTATTGGCTGGCGGCGCTTTAATCGGTATTTCTACCAATTTGGCAAAATACGCAGGTGAAATTGGTCTGACGCCATTAGCATTTCTGTTTTGGTCTATTACAGGCGCGGCAGTTATTTTATTTCTCTATGCATTACTACGTCGTGAGCTACCGCCGTTAAACAAACCCATCCTCAGATATTATTCAATTGCTGCGTTAGTCAGTATTGCAGGCTCTAATTTAATATTTTTCTCAGCGATTCCCCATGTTGGCGCAAGTTTTGTCGCTTTGATTATCTCCTTGCCGCCGCTCCTTACTTACCTTGCTGCGATAATCTTGCGTATAGAACCATTTACCACACTGCGCGCAGTGGGCGTGGTCACAGCACTCGCTGGAGTTGGGATATTGGCAGCGCGTAAGTTTTCTGCGCCAGATGCCAGTATTTTTTGGATTGTTTTGACGCTTTGTGGACCTGTTTTACTGGCCATTGGCAATATTTATCGCACGCTATATTGGCCAGACAATCTCTCTGCCAGTGCATTGGCTCCCGGTATGCTGATTGCTGCTTCAGGACTGCTTGCTCTAGTTGGCATTGTTCCTCATTATTCACTTGCCATACCCATGACCGCGCATTTACCGCTGGCTTTGATTGTCGTGCAGGCATTCGTTTTTGCCGGTCAATTTCTATTGCTATTCTTACTACAAAAAACAGGTGGACCTGTATTACTGAGTTTATTAGGTGCAGTAGGAGCAGTGGTGGGTGTGCCGATAGCAATTTTTTTACAAGGTGAAAGCCCTCCTGAGGGATTGTTCGTGGGGGCTTCATTGATAGCGCTTGGGGTAATATTGGTCACCTATGGCGGGGTAAAGATGGTCAGAGCAGATATAGGGTAAATGAAGGGGATTATAGTATGTTGATCGAGTGAGCTATGCTGAAGGTGTAGTATGGGATTCAATTGATGATTATCATCAGGCTACGCAACTAAAATCTCCCAAGTTTAGTTGTACGGTTTTGACGGCAGGGGTTATTATAGTTTTAATAAAAATATTCTATATAAGCATAAACTAGATGATACCTATATGTATCCCATCTCACTTTAATTTATAATATGTATTTTGAAGAATATTAGAAATAATGAAATATAGTTTGCTGTATCATATAGTAATCTGGACTAAGCATTGAGTTCGATGTCTATATGCAATATGAGGATATTTTATGTTTGATAAATATATTCGCAGCGAATACAGAAATGATATTCAAGGCTTAAGAGCTATAGGCGCCTTGATTATTATGGTATTTCACATATGGTTTAATAAAGTGTCAGGCGGAGTTGATGTTTTCTTTGTCATTTCCGGATTTTTAATGACTTCGATTATCCTAAAAGACTTTTTTTCGAAAAATGTCATAAGCCCTTTTACTTTTTGGGGAGGAATAATCAAGCGTGTAGCACCATCAGCTTACGTTGTCCTTGGAGCAACACTAATTGCAAGTTATTTTATAACATCTCCCGTTTTGATAGCAGGGGTGGTCAAAGAAATTATTGCCAGTGCATTGCATATTGAAAACCTACAGTTAATGAGACATTCTGTAGATTATTTAGCTTCTGATCGTCCATCTAGTCCCGTCCAACAGTTTTGGGCACTTTCAATCCAGATTCAATTTTATGTAATACTGCCTCTTATCCTTATCCCTTTAGCATATATATCTAAGAGAAAAAGCTCTTCAGTCCCTCTTTTCGTAGGTGTTACCCTAATTATATTTGCATCTTTTGCATATGCCGTCATTTCAGTAAAAAACAATCCTGCAATGAGTTACTTCAATCCGCTATCAAGAGTATGGGAGTTTTTCTTTGGGGTTCTAGCCTTTCTTTTAGTGTCTAATATTAAAAAAATAAAATATAGAAATATATTAGGTCTAGCAGGGATTTGTTTAATCATTGGAGGAGCAATATTTATACCTAGAGGTGCTGGTTTTCCAGGTTTTGTTTCATTAATCCCTGTCATTGGTGCTATCTCTATTGTCATCTCAGGCTCTAATGGTTATGAAGGATTAGCAAATAAATTCTTAGCAAATAGATTATTGGTTTTCTTAGGAGGGATATCTTTTACTATATACCTTTGGCACTGGCCTATATTGATATTTTATAAAGAATATTTTGGCTATGCTACTATTAGTCTTATTCAAGGTTTAGGTATTATGCTTGTTTCTATAATTTTGGCTTATTTTTCAAGCCAAAAAGTAGAATCTCCTTTTAAAAGAATGCCCAAAGAGAGAGTTGCTTTGAACTTCTTGGTTGGGATATTATTTTTCATACCTATTACCGTATCAGCTTTTATTTTTAACTATAAACTAACATCCACTATTGAAAAATTAGTGATGGATTTTGAGAGCAAGGTAATTGAACCATTCTCTGGAGATGAAATTTACTTAGAAAAAGAAGTTGCGAAATTTGATCGTGAAATGTTTCTTTCAGTAAAAGATATAATACCTGCATCTTATACTACTGGATGCAACCAAGAGGGCCAAGGAGTAGAGGTCAAAACATGTAGTTTTGGGGACTTAACTTCTAATAGAGAGATAGTGTTAGTTGGAAGTTCTCATGCGACACAGTGGCTTCCAGCACTAGATGTGATTGGTTTAAAATACCATTATAAAATAACGAATATGACTAAAAGCGACTGCGCTTTAGGAGCATTTGAGACATCTGATGAGTCTTGCAATGAGTGGAATAAAAGAGCGATTGATAAAATTATAAGTATGAAGCCATATGCTGTAATCACGAACTCTACGAAAACAAGTGCTAATGAAAAAGAATTCATACCTCAGTCGGCGATAAAAAGCTGGGATAAACTAGCCTCCAATAGAATACATATCATTGGTATAAGAGATAATCCACGATTTATTTTTGATATTCCAGAATGTATATATAACAATAGAGACTCAAAAAACCCAATTGTTTGTTCAATGGATAGAAAAGATGCTTTGCTAAATATCGATCCGACAATCTCTTATAGTAATATAATAAAAGAAATTGATATGTCAGACATGTTTTGTACTGATCAAAAATGTTTAGCTACTTTTTCTGGAAAATTAATTTATCGTGATAGTAACCATATAAGTGTGGAATATACTTATTTCATCAGTGAAATCTTGCATAAGAAGCTAGAGACAGCGCTATCTGAATTTTCTTAGGTTAATCTAATAAATCTAAAGTATAAATTGTATAGGAATCTTGAGAAGTTAAGAGTGAACTGCCCTGATATTATTGGGCAGTTCAGACTCTCAACTAATAATCCACCAATGCTTGAAATGCAAAGGCTTCGAGTGAAGGTTGTGCGGATTTTTCCTTGTATAGTCGAT
>NZ_DATIRM010000064.1:0-9363 GCF_035469765.1 Psychrobacter sp. | reverse complement strand
GAGAACAAACGTGTCATTACCAATAGAAGTGCGCCACGCTATAACACCACCTATAGTACGGGTAATAATAACTACAATGATTTTACCAGCATGGATTTTAATACTTGGTTAAATAGTAACAGCTACCGCGCTGGGCAAGTGGCGAATTATCAGCGTTATCTGAGTGCGCGTGTCGGTGCTCGAAATGTACCACCTTTATCACAGCTGCTGACCACTGCTCGCAGTTGGGAAAAATGTGGCTACGAGCCTTATCAGCTGCCACCGCAAGAGCTGTGGTCAAATATCGTGTCAACATTGCAGCTGTATAGTCAGCTGAAAAACCAAGGGATTCTGCCGGCAAGCAGTGAGATACGCTCAGTCTATCGTAGCCCTGGATTAAATGGCTGTGCAGGCGGCGCAAATAGCAGTAAGCATATGACGGCAGGCGCTATTGATATTTGGGTGCCAGAATATGAAAATAGTCCATGGCAGATGAGTCGCATGCAAGACAGCTTATGTGATTTTTGGCAATATCAGGGTCAGTCGTACAAATTTGGACTAGGGTTATATGCTACGGGCGCTATTCATTTGGATACCGATGGTCATCGCAAATGGGGCTTTAACCATGCCAGTAGTGGCTCTCCTTGCCGTTATTAAAGGTTATAAAGCGGATATAAAACAAACAAATAAGCTCAGCTTGTAAAATTACAAGCTGAGCTTATTTTTTGTACAGTATAAAAAGCAAGAAGTGCTATTTAGCTGCTTTCTTATCCCAAGGATTGACTTCGCCAACGGTGACGATTAAGAAATCATCAGGCTTTAAGGTGTCACGTAAGGTTTGATTAACCTCTGAGAGTTTTACTTGTTCAATACGGTTAACATAATTGGTCAGGTAGCTTGTCGGCAGCTGATAGAAGTTCATCATACCAAGCAAACCATTAATCCCAGCATTACTGGCAAAACCCATTGGGAAGCTGTTTTTTAGATTGTCCGTGGTCAGTGTCATCTCAGCACTGGTGATGCCGTTTTTTAAGGTATCATTTATCACATCTAAACTGGCATCAATCGCGGCGCGTGATTTATCATTACGGGTTGAAAAACTAATCTGATAAGGACCACGTGCCAGCATCGGATTCATCGAGCCTGAAATACCATAAGTATAGCCAAGGTTTTGCCTGATTTCAGTCATCAGTCGTGCATTAAAATCGCCACCTGCCAGCACTTCGTTACCAACAGCAAAATTGGTTTGCTTCTGCTGCGCTTGCGTATCCGTTGCTCGCTTATCGCCCAGTTGTCCCATTAGCACAGTGGTTTGAGTGCTAGGAAAGGGGATATGAATATGCTGCGATTTCGTGAGTGGTTTTGGCTCAGGTAAGGTAGGCGCTGTTTGACCGAGTGGTAAATTGGCGGTGATGTCTTCAGCCAGCTTCTGTGCTTGCGTTAAAGTCAGGTTCCCTGTCATAGAGAGGCTGGCATTGGCAGCAACCAGATAGCGGTTTTTGAAATCTATCAGCTGTTGTCTTGTGATATTAGGCACTGTTTCGAGCGTACCAACAGTTGGGTGAGCGTAAGGATGATTGCCATAAAGTGCTTTGCTAAACGCAATGCTGGCAAGACTGTTAGGGTCTTGTTTCTGCTGCTGCAAACCCACCAGTAAACGGGCTTTGTTACGAGCCAAAATTTGCTCATCAAAACTTGGTTCGGTGAGCATTTGGGTCATCAAATCGATAGCAGGTAATAAATGCTTATCGTCAGATAGGCTACGTAATGAAACCGTAAACATATCCTTGTAAGCACTACTACCTAGATTAATACCTAAAGTCTCAACCGCACGGGTAAATTCGTTTTCATCCAAGCGCTTAGAGCCTTGCTCAAGCATCGTCGCTGTCATATTGGCGATACCAAAACCTGTGCTGCTGATACTGCCATCACGCGCGCTACCAGCATTAAAGCGCAAATCGATATCAACTATAGGTAAGGCGCTCGTCGCCACAAACAGTACAGGCACACCGGCTTTGGTTTTGAATTGTTGAATTGTTGGAACGGTAACCTTTAAAGGTTTGGCGTTATCGAGGCTGGTCAATTTATCTAAGGCAGCAATTGGCGCGTTGATATCAACTATAGATGCTTGAGCGCGATACTCTTCGCCAGAGTTCGTATCTGCCTGGGCTGTCATGGTGAGGGTAGTCAGCCCCAAAAATAAGCCCATACCCAAATTAGGCAGCTGCTTAAAGATTGGCTTCATTAACGCAAGTAAATCGGTATTGTTCCGAGTTTTTAGGCGGGTGCTCTGAGTCATAACTTTCTTCTTATTAATCGCATTTTTAGTCATTTGTATTTTTGATTTTAAAGTTTGATGAGGTTATCTGTCTTATCAAGACTTTGTTATTTTTTAGCCGTATCTTTAGCTTGTTCTTTAGGCGGCACGATATGCATCACTGTCAAATTATCTTTGACCAAATACTTTTTACTGGCAGCTTGTATATCAGCAATCGTCACGTTATCGAGCTTAGTGGGTAGCTTAGCCAGCAGTCTGTCATCAAGACCGATAGATTGTAATGAGCCAATCATGCGCGCTTGACCCTCCATACTGTCTTGAGCATATACTAGACCGGTCACTGTATTGGTTTTGGCGCGCTCGATTTCATCGGCGGCAATCGGATCGGTTTTTAGCTTTTCTATTTCAGAGATGATGGCTTGCTGTGCTTGCTCTAAGCTGACGCCTTCACGTGGCGTCGCTTGTATCAAGAACAGCCCATCACCGCGATCTAATAAGTCATATGAGGTACCCACTGTGGTCAGCAGCCCTTGCTCGCGTACCAATCGGCTCTCAAGGCGCGCCGATAAACCACCGTCCAATACGTCTTGCGCAAGGGATAGCGCGTAGGCTTGTTTTTCGTTACTTGCGCCTGCTGTCACAAGGCTTGGTACGTTATAACCCATCAATAATACAGGCACTTGTACTGCTTGCTCAGACTCTACTTGCTGATAACCACGAAAGCCCTTTTGACTGACGGCAGGACGTTTTGGCAGCTTACTTGGCGTCAATTCACCAAAGTAACGCTTCACTTGTGTTAAGACTTCGGCTGGCTCAACGTCACCAACGATAACCAAGGTTGCATTATTTGGTGCATACCATGTTTTATACCAGTCTTTTAAGTCAGAGAGCGTAATCGATTCAAGTTCATGCATGGGTCCGATAACCGATTCACCCTTAGGGCTATTTGGCAAGGCAAGCAAACGAAATGACTCATAAGCCTTGGCAAGTGGATTGTCATCGGTACGCTGACGGCGCTCTTCCATGACGACTTGATGCTCTTTAGTAAATTCTTTTTCGTCAAATATTAAGTTTTTCATACGGTCTGCTTCAAGCTCCAGTGCTAAAGGAAAGCGGTTAGCGGGGAACAGCTCGTAATAACCCGTATAATCGTAGCTGGTAAAGGCATTATTGACGCCACCGAATTTAGCAATCAAACGCTCATAATCAGCGCTCGAAACATCAGTAGTACCTTTAAACATCATATGCTCAAGCACATGTGAGATACCGCCTTTATCAAGCGGCTCATCTGCTGACCCCACGCGATACCAAATCTGTGTCATCACAACGGGCGCACGGTGGTCTTCTTTTACCACTATCTTTAGGCCGTTTTCCAGCTGATACTCATGACGACCAGACATATCCATTGCTAATGTTGATGATGGCTGAGCTTCTGTGGTCGCTTTGTTTTGAGTAACAGCTGTCTGTACTGGCTTGGTGCTAATGGCATTGGTTTGGCATGCGATAATAGTCGTTGCCATCGCAAAAGCACAAGCAAGACGTAAAGAGATAGCAGTTAGTGATAAAGGTGCGGACATGATGTGTTCTACTTATATAAAAAGGTAAACTTTCAGACTAGTGACTCAAAAAACGATAAGGTAATCTATCATTTTTATGGGGTAATTGAACCTTTATAAAGAGGTATGTGCCCCAACCATAACGCTAGCAGTCGGTTTAAATTCGTGGGTCGTATTACAGCCTGTCGCTGATAACGCAAACGTTGCTAGTAATAAAGCTGTGGCAATATGAGTCAGTTTTTTAGAATGGATAGATATAGATAGCATGAGTAAGTCCTAATAAAAAGGGGTCAAATAAAGCAAATAGAGCCTTATAGAATAAGGCTTTCTAAGAGTAGGCGAAGATTGGCTTAGTAAAGGTCATATTTTTGTGTCCAAATCTTAAGCGAAACTTACTCAGTAGTTTATCTGCAGCGTACAGGTGTTTAAATGGTCTTTAACCAGACTTCAACATCACCTCAGAATTTATTACCATTTGACTGCGTTCTAAGGTGCTAAAGGCTGAGCTTAACTTGAATTATGCTAAACTAGGCTAAAAATATCTTTTGCTTCATTAATAGCCAGCGTGTGCCAGACAGACAAGCTATTTAAAATAGATAAATTACTGATAATGATAAATTTTAGGGCAAACTTATGAATAACCCAAATAATAGTAACCGTGTGGTCATCAATCTTGATGGAGGTCTTAATGATTTGGATGACGATGATATTACCTTACCCAGTCTGCCGGCGCAATCTGTGCCCATTATTGATGAGCCTAAAGAGATAGTAGCCCCTCAAGCAACTATTGATGAACGTTCAGCAAGTGATGAGAAGCAGCAGATCACGCCTACTATCAATAAGCAAGTATCAAGCTCTGATGCAGCAAAAAGTATTGCTTTGGGTGCGCCTATTATTATGGCTGAAAAGCACGGTAGCTCTGAGAGCACGACAGAAAGTTTTTCAGATACCAATCACGTAGAAAATATAAGGCCATCTGTTTCTGCCCCCAAAATTCCCACTATGCCGTTACAAGATCAGTTAGGTGAGCGTCCAAGTGTTACTTCTAGCAGTGTAAGTACCATTAATAGTAGCAATCAAGCACCTTCTGAGCCACAGCAAACGGTAGCAGTAGAGTCGAAAGAAACTAAAGCGTTGCAAGAGGAGCAAGAAAACAGCAAAAAAGGCAGCTGGTTCAATCGGATGAAAACTGGCTTGAGTAAATCGCGTAAGAATTTAGCTGAAGGGATGGTCAGTATCCTTATTGGCGGCAAAGAGATTGATGATGAGCTGTTAGAAGCAGTGGAAGACCAACTGCTGGTAGCTGATATCGGTGTCAATGCGACCAATCGTATTATCAAAAGTCTTACTGAGCAGACAGATCGTGGCGACTTGATTTATGCGCATTCATTGTATAAAGCATTGCAAGCCGAACTGGTCGATATCTTATCACCCAAAGTTGCACCACTGGTTATCGATACCAGCAAACAGCCTTTTGTTATCTTGGTAGTAGGCGTTAATGGCGTGGGTAAGACTACGACTATTGGTAAGCTTGCCAAACGTCTACAAGGCGAGGGTAAGTCTGTGATGCTAGCTGCTGGTGATACCTTCCGTGCAGCAGCGACTGAACAGCTGCAAATATGGGGTGAGCGCAATAATATTCCAGTCGTGGCTCAAGGTCATGGCTCTGACAGTGCTTCTGTTATCTTTGATGCGATGCAGTCTGCTAAAGCAAAAAACATTGATGTCCTGATAGCAGATACTGCTGGGCGTTTGCAAAATAAATCCCACTTAATGGCAGAGCTTGAAAAAGTTGTCCGTGTGATGCGTAAAGCCGACCCCAGCGCACCGCATGAAGGGATGATTGTCCTTGATGCTGGCACAGGGCAAAATGCTATCAATCAAGTTGAATTATTTAATAAAGTGGTGCCATTGACTGGTATTACGATTACCAAGCTTGATGGTACGGCAAAAGGTGGTGTGGTGTTTAATATTGCTGAAACTACAGATGTGCCTATCCGATACATTGGGGTTGGTGAGTCGATTGATGATTTGCGTGCCTTTAGTCCAAAACAATTTGTTGCCGCCTTGTTTGAGACCGATGATAAAGAATAGCGCTCAACAGTTTGTTTTAGCCAATAAACACATCTTGAAAATATAACGATTTGAAAGGAACAGTCATGATAGTCACCACAGCCGCTTTTGGATCGCACCAGTTGACATTAATTGCGAGTACCAATGAGCACAGCAGTCCTAAGCTGGTTGAGGTCAATTGGCTGTTGGCAGGTAACTCTTGGCATAGCTCAAAATCCATTCCCAAACTTAAAAAGCACTATGGTCTTGTCGATCAGAACTTGATATTTATAAATAAAGATAGCCTAAGAAAAAGTGAACCTGCCCAAGCATTATTAATAGATGCTATATCACAATTAACAGAGTATTTTGAGGGTGATCGTCAGGATTTCGATTTACCAATAGATGCAAGCTTGGGAACCAATTTCCAGCAACGAGTTTGGCAAGCATTACAAGATATCGGATATGGTGAAACCATTAGCTATGCTACGTTAGCGGATCGTGTTGATAGTCCTAAAGGTTTTCGTGCGGTAGCACAGGCGAATAGTAGAAATCCTTTTAGTATTATCATTCCTTGTCATCGAGTCATTGCAAGCGACGGTAAGCTTGGTGGTTATACAGGTGGCTTAGATAAGAAAACGCATTTATTAGCGCTTGAGGGTGTCACTTGTAAAGCATAGTATAAAAGAACTGCTTAGCACATTTTAAAAGTCATAAAAAAGCCAAACGCTAAAAACGTTTGGCTTTTTTATGACATGAAATACGGAAATTATTGCTCAAGCTGTGCCATGACATTGTCTGAGAAATTGACGTTGCTATAAACTTCTTGCACGTCGTCGATATCTTCTAACATATCAATCATTTTCATCACCTTTAGCGCATCATCGATATTATCAATTTCAGCGCTGGTAGACGGTGCCATGGTAACTTCAGCATTATCAGAAACTAAACCTGCCGTATTTAAGGCATCTTTGACCTGCCCAAAGCTTTCCCATTCGGTAATGACAAGCAACTGCTCACCATCGTTTTCAATATCAATGGCGCCTGCATCTAATGCCACTAGCATGACCTCATCTTCTAAGCTTACATCGTTAAAGATGATTTCACCGCGCTTATTAAATAGATAAGCAACTGAGCCTGCAGTCCCAAGATTGCCATCATTTTTGGTAAAGGCATGACGTACTTCGCTGACCGTTCGATTGAGATTGTCAGTCATAGTTTCAACCAGTACCGCGACGCCGCCAACGCCATAACCTTCATAGCTCACTTCGTCCATATTGTCATTGTCATCACCGCCGGTACCGCGAGCTACCGCACGGTTGATGGTGTCTCGCGTCATGTTGACAGACAGAGCTTTTTCAATGACCGCTCGCAGCCGTGGGTTCTTGTCAGGGTCGGGGTCACCTTGCTTGGTAGCAGAAACAATTTCACGAATAATTTTGGTAAATATTTTACCTTTTACCGCATCCTGACGGGCTTTACGGTGTTTAATGTTTGCCCATTTTGAATGGCCTGCCATATAACGTCCTTAAATATTAGGGTGTGTCTATAGTAATAGTAAAATGCTTATAAAGATTTTGTGCGTATTGCGATTTTTACTATAAAGTTGCACTGTTACGCGCAAGTAAATGATCTATCACTCAGTTAACGATTTGTATGTTGTTAATAGCGCTTTTTTGCTACACTGCTATTTTCTAGCTTTTAAACTACTGTCGATTATGATCATAGTGACCGATAGCTGCAGAGAGCAATACTGTTTCGAGTATCGTTTATAATGCTGGTGTTAATATTATAAACCACTTTGGCATATTTTGACCAATCTTAGCTCACCCACGTAAGCCTAAATCGTCGGGTTTTATATAACCATTGATCCTGTGATTTGATTGAATCTATGAAGCAACCGACTAACGAAACTATCACTCATTTGCGTAACCGCATTCATATCATTGTTGAAGGCACAGATACTCGTTTGGGTAAGCTGTTTGATATCGTATTGTTGATTGCGATTTTAGCCAGTGTTGGCGTAGTGATGCTTGATAGTGTGCTCTATATGCGCTTGCAGTACGGCACGCTGTTTTTTTACGCGGAATGGTTTTTTACCATTTTGTTTACCATTGAGTATATACTCAGGTTACTCTCAGCACCCAATCGCTTTCGTTATGTATTTAGCTTCTTTGGGATAGTGGACTTATTGTCCGTACTGCCAAGTTATTTAAGCCTCATATTTGGCGGCGTACAGTATCTGCTGGTTATTCGTATCTTACGTATTTTGCGTATTTTTAGGGTACTTAAGCTTGAAGCTTATATGCAACAAGCAGGCTTTTTGGCATCTGCGCTTAAAACCAGTCAGCAAAAGATAACGGTATTTTTCTTATCGCTGGTTTTACTGGTTACTATTTTCGGCTCGATTATCTATGTCGTAGAAGGACCAGAAAACGGCTTTACCAGTATTCCACTATCTATTTATTGGGCAGTTGTGACTTTAACTACTGTAGGTTATGGCGACATGTCACCAAAAACGCCGTTCGGTCAAGCCATTGCGACCATGGTCATGATCACAGGTTACTCAATCATTGCCGTGCCGACAGGGGTCTTTACCGCAGAGCTTGCTCGTAATATGCGTCCGCAGCTCAACCCTGTAACTTGTCCAAACTGCGGTAAATTTGGTCATGCAGTCGCCGCAGAGTTTTGTGACCGCTGTGGGCATGCGCTACATGTCTAGCCAATTCTGATAGTTCTCCTATCTAATGGTACGTATTCAACCATTCTCAATCAATGCTCTAAAACTCTATATAGTCATGCACTAGTGGCGATAAATCTATCGTCACTCCTAGGTTGACGAGATTCCAGTATTGCCCTGATATCGTACGGTCGAGCATCATTGTAGATGCTGATGGCTGAAACTGCCCAAAGTATTTTAAAGAAGTACGCATTTGGGCGATGGCTTCATGATGGGTTTGACTCTTTGCAAAATCAAAATCGCCGTCTTGATAAGGTTTTATAGATAAAGGTTTTAAGCCAATCTCTAGCCATTTCTCATAAAACTCGCCAGGTACGATTTTATCGTCGTCGCGGCGAATCTCAAGAGCAACTAAGTCCTGTTCAAGAGCCGTGACATCACTCTTTAAAGCATGCTTAGCAAATCGGCGAAATAATTGCACTTCGCTGTCACTATAGCTACGAATACCACCAAAATCATAGGCAACCACACTGCCATCAGCACGGAAGGCAAAGTTTCCCGGATGCGGGTCACAGTGCATTCGATACAAGCCAAACAGTTGCCCTGCTGTAAAATGAAACAGACGAACAGCGATTTTTTGCTTGATATCATTGTCCCATGTTGCTGCCACTGTCAGCGATTCGCCACTCTCTTCTGTTAAGGTTAAAATTCTTTTGGAAGAGTGGCTGCTGATTACTTTTGGGATGATAAGCCCACTATCTTCGGCATGAAAAGCACCAAATACCCGTAGATTATGCGCCTCTTTAATATAATCAAGC
>NZ_DATIRM010000063.1:0-9296 GCF_035469765.1 Psychrobacter sp. | reverse complement strand
AGCTTTACGAGCAGCAAAAAACCCCAGTTTTTTCTTTTTAAACGCTTTAACCTCTGGCTCTAACGTTGCTATATATTGCACCAATTCCTGATTGGTCGTAGCAGTGACTACCTGACGTTTTTTGAGTTTACGTGATTGTTTGTCTGCTTTTACCGGTAAGTCTTTATGGCGGAACGGCGTATGAGCGCTTTCAGCGTCAGGCAAATGGCTTGGGTCAACAGTATCCTTAATATCAATGTCACATTCCAATGCCTGACAAACACGTAGCGCACTTCGTACACCGTCTTCATGAAAGCCATTGAACCAATAAGCACCACAAAAATGGGTATGTGAATTGCTATTAGAGATACTTGACCACTGTGCTTGCGCAGCAATCATCTGGTTATTGAATACCGGATGGCTATAGTCTATACGCTTGATAACTTGGCTTTCATCCACCTCATGATTGAGGGTAACTAAGTAATTGTGCTGCTTGGTCAAGCGCTGCAAAATATTCATATGATAGGTTAATACCGGCTTTGTGACAGTTTGCAGCGATTCTTTATCATTCTTAATAGCATTTTTATCATCAATCAAATAATTCCAGCTTGCCCATGCCAACGGCTTTTTGGGTAAGACTGAGGTATCGGTATGTAGAATGGCAGTGTTATCGGTAAAGGTAAAATGACTCAATATTTCTTGCTCATCAGGATTGGCATCTTGTAATATTTTAAGCGCCGTATCTGCATGGCAAGCAAAGATGACTTCATCAAATACAAGTACTTGCGTCTTATCATCGGTTTTATCTATAACTTTCAATGTCACTTTGTTATCTTCACGAGTAACTGATTGCACGGGACTGTTCACGCGAACGGTGCCACCCGCTTTCACAAAACGTTTAACCAGCTTATTTACATACTGCTTAGAGCCTCCTTTGATGGTGAACCACTGCGGTCGATTGACCACCTCAAGCAAGCCATGGTTATCAAAGAATTGAGCAAAAAATACCAAGGGGAAATCTTGTACTTCACGCAGACTGGTTGACCAAATAGCAGACACCATCGGTAATAAATAATTGTCCGTGAATAAGTCGCCGTATTTACTATTATTAAGATACTCGCCTAGCGTTTGCTTGGTAAAAATAGCAATATCATTCCCCTGCTCGCGTGCTTTATCATAATCTTGGCGTAGCTGACGCACCTGTTTATTGAACTGTAAGATATCATTCATAAATCCCCAAAACTTAGGGTTCAAAATATTCTTGCGCTGTGATAGCAAAGTATTGAGCGTATGACCATTATATTCAAAATGACGCGCTGTATTCTTAACCGAGAAACTCATATCCGTTGCTTGAAATGGCACTTGTAGCTCATAAAGCAGACGAAAAAAATTGGGATAGGTACGCTCATTAAAGACGATAAAGCCGGTATCTATGGCACTTTTTTCAACTTTATTAGCTTTTGCTTTCTTACCGTCTTGTAGCGTCACATCAATGGTATTTACGTGCCCACCGATATAATCACTGGCTTCAAATACTGTGACTTCAAATTGCGCTGCCAAATAATGAGCACAAGTTAATCCTGATATCCCTGAGCCAATGATAGCAATATGCTTTTTGACTTGGGCATCCTTCGTATACTCTGAATGACGGCTTGTATGACTAACAACGGTTTCTACTTGGTTAGATATGAGCTTAGATTTACGGCGCAAAAACGGCATAGAATATCCCTAATTATTTTATTTATACATACTCAAAAACATCAAAATCGGCTATTTTTTATTGATTTTTTCACTGACGTGTTGCCAAACCAAATCGGGTAATGTTCCTAATACTTTTAATGGTAAAGTCAGTTTTTTGGGAAATTCAATCACATCATGACCACGCTTAATACCATCACGGATGGCTCGACTTGCCTGCTCGGGCGTTTGTAAAAACGGCATTGGAAAATCGTTTTGCTTGGTCATTGGGGTCTCTACAAATCCAGGAACCACCAAACTCACCGCTACGCCATGCGGTGCAAGGCTAATCTGCAAGGTTTTCATTAAATAATGGATAGCGGCTTTTGAGCTACCATAAGCCTCTGCACGGGCAAAAGGCACATAAGCCGATGCCGAGCCGATGCCCACCAAACGACCTTTTGAAGCGATCAGCTTTGGCAGTACTCCTTCAATGGCATGCGATAACGTACCCATATTCACCGACAACACTTTCATAAATGCTGCGCTATCAAAGTTTGGCATATCTAAATATTCACACATGCCAGCGCCGCAAATTGCCAGATCCACCTCGCTGATTTTGTCAAAAGCCGCTAATACCTTCTCGCGATCCATCAAATCAAGCTCAACCGTCTCTGCTCCTAAATCTTTAAGCTCAGATAAGACATTATTATCACGGCCGATAGCATAGACATGATGTCCCTCTTGCAGATAGTCTATTGCCAACTGATAACCAATACCAGAAGTCGCACCAGTAATCACAATATGTTGTTTTTTAAGAGTCTCTGTCATCATAAATATCCTTTTATTGACTTGCTGTCTTAGCAGCGGTTTGGTTTGGATAAACGCTTATTCAATATGCCTTTATTCATTTAACAGTGATGGTAAAGGCTAATTCATTAACCTTATTTTATTAACCAATGGCTTTACTTATTTATCAAATCTAAATAATTATAGTATAATTAAGCAACTCAATTTGTTGTTACTTCGCAAACTGGCGTACAGCTAGGAAAGTAAAAAAAACTGCTCCATAAAACCCTTTTTGATAGTGTCGACATTCTTATCTATAAAAAACATAAAAATAAAGCTTGACCTATTTTTTATCTTTGCTAGAATACGCCCCACTTAGCAAGAACTCATTAGAGTCTCTCTAAGCTCGTTGTAAGCAGTTAAACACTTACAGCCTATTCTCCAATAGCTCAGTTGGTAGAGCAACGGACTGTTAATCCGTGTGTCCCTGGTTCGAGCCCAGGTTGGAGAGCCATATTTTAGTAGTAAATTTTTTGAATCATTTTTGATTCGATTATGGCATTTGCCAAGACCCTCATCACTTTGATGAGGGTTTTTTTATGGTTGTTATTTTTGTACTACTGATTCAAATCACTCGGCGACAACGTATATTTACATAAAATAATGCACTAATGTTCCCAGAATTTATAATTATATTGGTTGCAATAATAACTTATCCCTATAATAACGCCATAAAATATATATAATCTATCTTATCGTACCCTTAACCATTCAAGGACTGGATTTTTATGAGTAATACTGAACAAATCACCTCTTCTGACAATACTCATTATCTACATCATACCTTTTTTGAGCCTAGCAATAGTGATACTGCCATTAGCGCGACGTTACTGATTGTACATGGCATGGCAGAACACAGCGGGCGTTATGCAGACTTTGCACAATTTTTAGCCGATAACGGCATTGCGGTCGCCACCTATGATCAGCTAGGTCATGGAAAAACCATTAAATCCGCCAAAGAATGGGGGTTTTTTGGGATTGAGCATCCTCTACAGTCGTTATTAAAAGATGTCATTGTGATGGCGGACAGCTTAAAAGCGCGTCACCCTAATGTGCCGCACTTTGTCATGGGTCATTCTATGGGCTCATTCATCGTACGTAATGTCCTAAAGCATCATGCGCGTAACTTTAGCGGCGCTATCTTAATGGGCACGGCTGATACCAATCCCTTGACCAAAGTATTATTGCCGGTCCATAAGATACTGGCAAAAGTAGCACCTAAAAAACCAAATAACCTATCTGCTAATTTGATGAATAAAGTACTCAATAGTAAACTGAACAATCGCATTTCTTCATCACCGTTTGCGTGGTTAAATGAAGACGCTGCAGCTGTCGAAGCTTATGAAGCCGATCCAATGACTGGTTTTGACTTTACCAATAACGGATTTTTGACTTTATTTACACTGATGGAAGCAGGCTTGCATAAAAATTGGGCGATGACGATTGCCAGAAATTTTCCGATGCTACTTATCAGCGGCGAGAATGACCCCATCGGTGACATGGGGCGTGGTATTCGTAAAATAGCCAACCGCTTAGACAAACAACATTTTGAGCATGTCGCAGTGCGGCTCTACCCTCATATGCGTCATGAACCGCTACATGAACAGAATAAAGAGCAGGTTTACCAAGACATCTTAAACTGGATTAATAGCTATAAATAAAAAGATGGACATCTTCACTTATGCTAGGGTGTATCGTGTTTGCTAAAAGTCGCTAAATTAGCGACAATACGGCAAGTTTTTTATTTACCTTCATCAATTTTAGGAATATTTATGTCATTACAACAAATTATCGAACAAGCTTTTGAAAATCGCAATGAATATAGCCCAGCAACGATGCCACAAGACGTACGTGACGCCATTAATCAAGTACTTGAGCAGCTAGATAACGGTACCTTGCGCGTTGCAGAAAAGAAAGATGGTGAGTGGGTCGTTAATCAGTGGGCGAAAAAAGCAGTTTTATTGTCATTCCGCCTAAACGACAACTATGTCATGCCAGCTGGCGAGCATATGCAGTTTTATGACAAGGTACCAACGAAATTTGCAGATTGGACAGAAGCACAGTTTAAAGAAGCTGGCATACGCGTTGTACCACCAGCGGTTGCTCGTAAAGGGTCTTACATTGCAGCTGGTGCGGTATTGATGCCATCTTATGTCAATATCGGTGCTTATGTCGACCAAGGCGCTATGGTAGATACATGGGCAACAGTCGGTTCATGTGCCCAAATTGGTAAAAACGTCCATCTATCAGGCGGCGTTGGTATCGGCGGTGTATTAGAGCCTCTACAAGCAAACCCTACTATCATTGAAGACAACTGTTTCATCGGCGCACGCTCTGAAATCGTTGAAGGCGTCATCGTAGAAGAAGGCGCAGTTATCTCAATGGGTGTGTATATCGGTCAGTCAACGCGTATCTATGATCGCGAAACTGGTGAGATTCATCGTGGTCGCGTGCCAGCCGGTTCTGTTGTCGTACCGGGCAGCTTGCCTTCTGAAGATGGTACACACAGCTTATATGCAGCTATCATCGTCAAAAAAGTAGATGCGCAAACCCGTGCTAAAACATCAGTAAATGAGCTATTACGTTTAGCCTAAATATTTAATCACGATAGTTATCGTTTAAAAAAAAGATGCTGAAGCACAAAGCTTCAGCATCTTTTTTGTTGCTGAATAGCAGCTTAATAGAGGACTTTACGTTATAATCTTTGGCTAATTTAAACACTATTAGCCATATCTTTATATATACATTAAACCTTCTTTTAATTTGATATATGCTTTATGGCATACTCAATCCCTAATTGCATTTGAAATATTATGAGTGAGTTATCTTTACGTACTGCTGCCATCCCTGTCACCGACCCTGAAGCAGGCTTACGTTTGACGGAGATTTTTTATTCCCTGCAAGGCGAGGCGCTAACTTCAGGGCTGCCAACGATATTTGTACGCTTGACCGGCTGCCCGCTGCGCTGCGTCTACTGCGATACCGAATATGCCTTTAGTGGCGGCGAACGTCAATCGCTTGAAACCATTATGACAACCATCGCAAGCTTCCCTTGTAAGCGTATTTGCTTGACTGGTGGCGAGCCTTTAGCTCAGCCAAATGCTATTGAATTAATGAAACGCTTGCTAAACGATGGCTATGAGATTTCTCTCGAAACGGCAGGCGCACTGACGGTCGAAAATGTCCCGCCCGCGGTAAGCAAAGTCATGGATTTAAAAACCCCAAGCTCAGGTGAAGTCGATAAGAATCTTTGGTCAAACCTCGACTACCTCACTCAACATGACCAAATCAAGTTTGTCATTATGAATCGCGCTGATTACGACTGGGCAAAAGCCAAACTTATTGAATATAAGCTCGATAAATTGGTCGGTACGGTATGGTTTTCACCGATGTTTAATGTGGTGCAGGAAGACACTGTAAACGATAACAGTCCAGAAGTGCCGGTACTGGCACGCGAGCTTGCCGAATGGATGTTAGCCGACGCCCTGCCCGTACGTTTTCAACTGCAATTACACAAAATTATTTGGGCGGATGCCAAAGGTAAATAGCACTTAAAATCTAAATGGACACTTAAATACATAGCAAGCCAAGGAAGAAAGAGATAGGTATGGTCAAACTCATTTTATTGGGCTTATTAGCGGGCGCGTTTTTTAGCTCCACCTTTATTTTAAATGAGATGATGAGTAGTGCCGGTGGTCACTGGTTTTGGTCGGCAAGTCTACGCTATTTATTCATGTGGCTAATCATCACTGTCATAATTGTGATGCAGCATGGCTTTGGTCGTATTAAAGAATTGAGTGCTATCTTCTTTCAGCATTGGCGATTTTGGTGTATCACCGGCAGTATCGGCTTTGGTGTGTTTTATACGGGCATTTGCTATGCTGGTGACCACGTTGCCGGTTGGGTGGTTGCAGCAACCTTTATGTTTACGGTGGTGACAAGCTTACTGGTCTTAGTGGCGTTTGGGCAAAGATTTGATAAGAAATTTATCATTTATGCATTATTAGTATTTATTGGCGTAGTGATGGTCAACGTCAGCGAAGGCTTGCATGCCTCTGCTCTCGCAGATACCGTACCTATGGCTGATATGCTGCTATATGGTGCGCTGCCGGCTCTGATTGCAGCGTTCAGTTATCCAATCGGCAATCAGCTGGTTTGGCAAGTGTCTCTTAATTCGCGCAAACATAGCGCTGAGCAGCAACAGGCTCGTGATAACCTTCAATCAAATGAAGCTGACACTCATACCCAACGCATCATTACTGAAGCCCCTGTATTAACTATCGATAGACAAGCGGCGTCACGTCTACAAAATCTCATTGCGCGTATTCCTGCGATTGAGACAACTTTATTACAAAATGCCTTTAATAAAATCTGGCTAATGACCCTCGGTAGCTTGCCGTTTTGGTTACTATTGGGCTTAGTAATACGTCCTGAGCAACCGGCGACCACACAGGTTTTTAATACGTTGTTGGTGGCAGTACTCGCAGGTGTGGCGGCGACGAGCATATTCTTATATGCGCGTGAGAAAGCAGTGACATCGAGCGAGGTGGCAGGCGTGGATTCTACCCAAGCCAGTGAAGTGATATTTGCTTTGATTGGCGGCATGCTATTACTGAATAACGTACTCCCTTCTACACTGGGCTTGGTCGGCATCGGGCTGATTATACTGGGACTGATATTATTTGCCAAAGATGGTTAAGGCGAAAGTATAACTATGATAAATAACTTTATTTTTCCCGATATCCTGCTGTATTTTTTGGATATGGTTGGCATCATCGCCTGCGCTATCGCCGGCACATTGCTCGCACAGCACAAAGGCTTTGATATTGCAGGCTGCATATTAGTCGCGCTCGTCAATGCTATCGGCGGTGGTACATTACGGGATATGGCACTTGATCGCCATCCCTTATTTTGGATGACAGATCTCAATTACGTCATTGTTATTACTGCCACCTCTCTTATCTTACAAATATTTTTTCATCTGTATCATAAGATTGATAACGCGCTTAAATTTTTTGATGCCATTGGTCTGGCAGCCTTTAGTGTGATTGGTTTTAAAGTGGCCTTGGCGCAAGATGTGGTGCCAATGATTGCCATTATGATGGGGGTCTGGACAGCCATTATTGGCGGTTTATTGCGTGATATCATTTGTAATGAGATTCCGCTCGTACTACAGCGTGAGATTTATATCACTGCCAGTATTGCAGGCTCATTAGCATATTTGGCGCTCGACTACTGGGGGCTAGACGCGACAGTAAACGAGTTTACAATGCTGTTTATTATCTTTACCGTGCGTATGCTGGCGCTTAAATTCGATTGGCATTTGCCTTCCATTCGCTTGACAATTAACTGATTAACCGGTTTTTACGATTGGCGTAGAAAATAGCAGCACTTTAATCTCAGTACTTTAATGAGAATAACTCATGCCTACCATTGCATTAGATTCTGACCTGATTACTATTTTTGACCCACGATCGCTGATTTATCTGTTTGATATGAT
Source organism: Psychrobacter sp. (assembly GCF_035469765.1). Classification (GTDB taxonomy): domain Bacteria; phylum Pseudomonadota; class Gammaproteobacteria; order Pseudomonadales; family Moraxellaceae; genus Psychrobacter. The sequence continues at coordinate 1,291 of NZ_DATIRM010000063.1, read as the reverse complement.
TGGTATTATTGCCTGTAGTATTTCAGGGACGATATTAGCCAAGCATAAAAACTTCGATGTGTTTGGCTGCTTACTGGTATCGATTGTGACTGCGATCGGCGGCGGTACCGTGCGTGATGTTATTTTGGATCGTCACCCACTGTTTTGGATGGTGGATATGAGTTATCTGACAGTTATTACCATCTCTTCACTGGTAATGCAGATATTCTTTCACCCCAACTCTAGACGCGTTGATACGTTTCTTAAACTCTCTGACACCATTGGTTTGTCAGCCTTTACTTTAATCGGTATCAAGGTTGCTGATAGTATGGGCACAAATATGCCGGTGGCATTATTACTGGGGGTTATCACGATTATTGTCGGCGGTATCATCCGCGATATGATTTGCAATGAAATTCCGCTGGTGTTACAGCAAGAGATTTATATCACCGCCGCTTTAACAGGTGGTATTCTTTACTTTGTGCTTCAAAATCTTGGCGTGACCGCTTGGATAGCTGATATTTCAGCAATGGCGACGATTTTCACCTTACGCATGCTTGCCATCCGCTATGACTGGCAGTTTCCGACCATTGAATGGAAATATTAAAGCATGGAATTATTAAAGTTTAGCGACTATCAATACAGTTACTATCAGTACCGTTAAGCTGCTAGCTCTCTTCTACCGTCTCTTTTACAAGCGCCAAATCTTTTATCATCAACTGCAAGTTTTGTTTGCTATTCCATTCATTGATGTCCAGCTCAAACAGTATATGCACTTTTTCGGCGCGGTAATCCCAAACACTGCTATCAAAATTGAATTGAATGGCTTCAATCGGATACTGCACATCAGGATAACGTAGCGACAATTTGAGGTGCTTATCTTTTATTACCTTAAAGTTTAATACTTCAAACACCCCATCAAATATCGGTGGTGCAAACCCATGCCCCCAAATACTAGATTCTGCCAGATGCTCAGCAAACCATAAGCTAAAATCACTTGCTTGCAAAGCACCATCAGTGAATTTTTGCTCAGCGAACACCTCATCATCCATCTGTGCCAGTACCGTGTTAAACGCTGTCACAAAGGCATCAAAGTTACCTCGTTTCAACGTTAGTCCAGCCGCCATGGCATGACCACCAAAATGGCTGATTAAATTAGGATGGCTTTCGGCAACTTGTTCAATGGCATCACGAATATGTACGCCAGCAATAGAACGTGCTGAGCCTTTAATAGCATCTTCATCGCCTGTACGTTTAGTATCCGCCGGCGCAAAGACAATGCTAGGCAGATAATGGCTTTCTTTCAAACGCC
>NZ_DATIRM010000062.1:0-4175 GCF_035469765.1 Psychrobacter sp. | reverse complement strand
CCCCTTTAAAGAATAACTATCCTTAAAGGGGTTGGTATTTAATCGCTTTTTAATAAACCGCTGTTCTTTTTAATGAACTGCTTGTGCCTTTTGGTGTTTACGGACACTAGAACCATCTTTGCGTGTAATGGTTATCCCTGTAAAACCAAATAATATCGTCAGTAGCAGTGATAAATAACAGAAGAACGCATAAGGCAGATAATCAAGCACTGGCACACCTAACGCTTGGCTGATAAACACACCGCACACACTCCATGGTACAAGTGGATTGATAACGGTACCAGCATCCTCAATGGTACGTGATAGATTTTTTGGATGCAAATTCAAGCGCTCAAACGTCGGACGAAATGCCGTACCCGATAAAAGAATACTCAAGTACTGCTCACCAATAAGGACGTTGATACTCAGTGCTGACATGGCAGCGGCAAAAATGGCGCGCCCAGCTGTCGTTAAATTATCTTTGATACCGGATAACAGTGCTGGCAAAATCCCCAATGCCGTCAACAGCCCACCTAAACTCAGCGCTAATATCACAATCGCTTGCGTAAAGAACATGCTCTGTACGCCGCCACGCGACAACATACCGCCCACTTCACCAAGCTCTAGCGACTCTGCTGGTGTATAACCTGCAAAGAAATAACCACCCAGTTGCCCAAAGTTTGGCGAGCTATGTATGTAGGTAATGATAATTGCCACAGCGATGGTACAGATAATGGTGTAAATAGCATTGATTCGAAGTAGCGCCAGCGCAATCAAGACTATAAATGGCAGTACTGCATAGCCATGTACCAAGCCACTGTCAATCAGTTGCCCTTGTAGCACTGTCACTTGACTCAAATCAGAGCCAGCCGTCTGTCCTGAGAACAACCAAAACAATATAACCGTTAATATCCATGCCGGTACTGTGGTATACATCATATTACGTATATGCTCAAACAAATCGATGCCTACAACTGCTGAAGCAATGGTACAAGTGTCGGATAATGGCGACATTTTATCACCAAAAAACGCCCCTGATACTACAGCGCCCGCAGCAATCGCAACGTTGGCATCAAAGGCATTACTCATACCAATAAACGCCACGCCAAGTGTTGCAGCAGTCGTCAAACTACTGCCCAATGCAATACCGATAATAGAGGTCAACACAAAGGCTGAGATATAATAATATTGCGGTGATATCAGCTCAAAGCCAAAATACATCAAGGTTGGAATAGCACCAGACATCATTAAGGCAGCGACCATCAAACCGATAAAGAAGAATAAATAGATCGCACCAATACCGCGCATAACGCCGGATGCCATTTGCGCTTGCATATCATCAAAACTTAACCCTTTAAATATACCAATGCCTAGCAGGACACAGATAGCGAGGATTAATGATAAATGCGGTACCCAGCCAAAGCCAATCATAGTAACGCCCATGATAGCAATGACAATGGCTGAAATCATAAATGCCAGTTGCGGTGAGATTTGGGTTAGAATTTTTGGAGGCATCACACATCCTTAGTGTGCCAGTGGTTTCTGGCATTGGGGTTTGATTTTGGGGTGACAAGTTTAATCAGTTGCTAGCAGTATTGCTACTCTGATTATTTGGCGAGTAAGCTGTCGGTCTTGGCTGCCATGACAAAATCATTGCGATGCAAACCTTTGATGCTGTGCGACCACCAAGTGACCGTAACCTTGCCCCACTCTACCAATATGCCCGGATGATGCCCTTCTGCCTCAGAAATCTCAGCAAGCTCATTGGCAAATGCCATTGCTAAGACAAAGTTCTTGAATTTATATTGGCGCTGTAATTGCTTGATGCCATCGACTTCAATCAATGACCACTCTGGAATTTGTTGTAATAGCTCTGTTGCTTCGCTGTCGCTGACTGTCGGTGCGCCAATACGGCAGGCTTCACAGCTGGCTTGTGATAATGTCGTCATTGTAATGTCCTTTTATTTTAACGATTAATTTTTTAATAAATGTACGTCCGTGTTGACGTTGGTTCTTTTATTACTTATGAAAAATGCACTGTCTATTAAGCCGTTTTGATAGCATACGTTGGCTCAAACAGTCCTAAACTCATCGCCTTTTTTACAGCGCCCATAATGTCGCTATTCACTATATCGAATAGCGTATCCAAATCATCAATCGCATAATAGATAGGCTGGATTTGGTCAATACGGTAAGGAGTGCGCAATACGTCAATCAAATCAAACGCACGGCAGTCCGGTTCATCGCTTAGTGCATAGATGGTTTCAGACGGTGAGCTTAAAATACCGCCGCCATAAATCTTGCGGGTTTCTTTGGTAGCACCCATTAGACCAAATTCGATGGTGAACCAATACAGGCGCGCTAAATAAAGACGCTCTTGCTTAGTCGCATTGAGACCAAGCTTGCCATAAGTCTCATTAAAAGTTGCAAACGCAGGATGGGTCAGCAGCGGACAGTGCCCGACGATTTCATGAAAAATATCTGGCTCTTCGATATAGTCCATATCATCAAATCGACGGATAAAGGTCGCGACTGGAAAGCGTTTATCTGCTAAGAGTGTGAAGAATTTACCGAAGCTGATTAACGCTGGTACAGCAGCGGTTTGCCAACCGGTACTGGCTTGCAAAATGTCGTCGATATCTTGTAGTTGTGGAATGTGCGTTGCCGGTAATTTGAGTTTCTCTAAACCCTTGAGATAGGCTAAACTGGCACGATTGGGTATTTGCTTGGCTTGACGTTCAAGCAGCGCTTGCCACATCGCGTTTTCATCGTCACTATAATGAATATGACCATGATTGTCTGGCTGACGCGATACGTAAGGTTGCTTCTCCTGAGTTAAATGATGGGTAGAAGCTTCAGTGCTTAGCAAATTGCCACTGACAGGCTTTATATGAGTAGTTCTCTCTTGACGGCTTTCCATGCCTAGTTTCCTTATATTGCAATCAATCCAATACCTTGGTATCAGTCATTTGCTTTATTCACTTTGTCTGCCTAGCTTTGGGCGTTTTATTATTAAATAGCAGAGTAACAAAGGTAATAAGGACAAGATAAACCCCTTTCATCTTGCCCTTTTAATACTTATTTCAAGAGTGCTTTTTTAAAAGTACTCTTAAAAAATCTCTGACAATTATGGCGTTTCAGTCTCTGTCTGACCAACCATGCCGCGGCGTACTTGGTCGCGCTCGATAGATTCAAACAATGCTTTAAAGTTACCTTCACCAAAGCCTTCTTCATAATCGCCTTTACGCTGGATAAACTCAAAGAATACTGGGCTGCCTAAGATGGTTTCAGAGAAAATCTGTAGCAGCAGACGCGGAACATCACCCTCAGTCGTACCATCTAACAAGATACCGCGCATTTGTAGCTCAGAGATATTTTCGCCGTGACCTGGTAGACGCTCATCAAGCATTTTATAATAAGTATCGTTTGGCGCTGTCATGAGCGGAATGCCCATCTCTCTTAGCTTGTCGATGCTAGACAATAAATCATCACTCAATAGCGCGATATGTTGGATACCTTCGCCATTGAATTGCATTAAGTACTCTTCGATCTGACCGCCGCCCTGTTTTGATTCTTCGTTCAGTGGGATACGAATTTTGCCATCAGGTGCGGTCATGGCTTTACTGGTCAAGCCAGTATATTCGCCTTTAATATCGAAATAACGGATTTCGCGGAAGTTAAAGATACGCTCGTAGAAGTCAGCCCAGTACGCCATGCGACCACGGTAGACGTTATGCGTTAGATGGTCGATGACCTTAAAGCCAAAGCCTTTTGGATGCTTATCGACATCAGGCAGATATTCAAAATCGATGTCATAGATAGAATTACCAGCCGTAAAACGGTCAATAAGATAAATGAGCGAGCCACCGATACCTTTGATTGCTGGTAGACGTAACTCCATCACCCCTGTTTTTACATCGACTGGTTCAGCACCGTTTTCGATCGCCAAATCATAAGCTTGTTGGGCATTTTTTACACGGAAACCCATGCTACAAGCACCTGCGCCATGCTCACCTAAAAAGTAGCTGCCATGGCTTTTTGGCTCACGGTTTAATATGAGGTTGATGTCTCCTTGGCGAAACAAGGCAACATCTTTTGAGCGGTGATTGGCGACATGGGTAAAGCCAAGGTTGCGAAACAGCTCTTCGACAAGCTCAGGCTCTTGTGAGACGAACTCAACAAAATCGAAGCCTTGT
>NZ_DATIRM010000061.1:0-5154 GCF_035469765.1 Psychrobacter sp. | reverse complement strand
CCCCTCTGCTTGCGGCATAATATCCATAAAGGCAAGAGTCTTGTCATCTTCATAAACCTTATGATAAGGGGTATCACCATCGAGCATTTTGGCAAAAATATTATCGTCTCTATAAACATTTTGCGGTTTGGCTTGGCTCATTTTTTATTCCTTAGATTAGAATAGTTATTAATATTAAATAGGTTTCAGTATTACAAGGTTATTTGCATTACAAAATATAGTGGACGAAATCTCACTTAAGTACAAGTACTGAATAATAGGCATTTAAACCTTATCATTCACACAACCAGTTTGATGAATGATTAATTTATTGACGAGCCATGCGCGATAAATGTTATATTAATCTTCTCTCTCTATGACCTTACCATGATGGATTTGACTGCCTTGCCAACTCAATTATCTAATAATACTGACACTCATACACAGTCTGCCAATGAAGCTACCATAAACAATGAGACGGACACGCAAATGCTTGAGGCTAATAACCCTCCAGTCATTGACCCAAATGCCATTATATTAGCGCAAGCATTGACTGATAAAGCCATCAGTTGGCGTATTCATAACTGTAAAATCAGTCAAAATATCGTCACCCAAGACTTGTCGCTGCCGTTTTTATATCATTACGATAGCTTAGACGATGCTATTAAGCAGACCAATCCTTTAACCCCAAAGCTACTGGCAAAATTTAATACGCTGATGACGGCGCAAGAAGCTGCGACTATGATAGGTATTGATAATGCACTATTAAAAAGCCCTTGGCATGTAAAAGTGATTGGCTCATTAGTGGTATTTAGCGAAGCGTTACAACTCGCTGTTCGTCTGCATTGGACCAATACTGGCAAAGAAACGCAGCAGATTTACACCCAGAGTAAAGAGGATGCTATCCTTACCGATTTCAAAGATTGGCAGTTTTTTGGTCGTATTGATATCCTATATAAAAACAACAATCAACCACTGATTAGTGTTGACGAACAGAGCATTGATATAGAAACCAATAAACCGCTGCCATTGACGATAGAATCCAATACTGAATATCAATACCTACCAGCCACTCATGCTTTGGTCGTCATTGCCAAGCTAGAAGCAGATAAAGCTGAACTCCCTGGGTTTGAAAGCGCTATTTTGGAGCGCATCGCTTAAATTATTGACCATCAAGTCTTACTCTTCATAGGTTAATTATTTTCAGTTACTCATATCTAATGGTATGGTAACGACTTAGTATTATTCACTAGTACTCTCCCTGTATAAAAAGCAAACTATCAACATTGCAGCGAATGCTGCACATATTAATAAATCTCGCTCATTTGTAAGGAATACCACATGGATTATAATTCAAAAACTTCTACCGGCGGTCGTAATATGGCAGGTGCTCGTGCCCTAGGGCGTGCAACTGGCATGACTGATGGCGACTTTGGCAAACCTATTATTGCAATTGCCAACTCCTTTACCCAATTTGTACCCGGTCATGTGCATTTAAAAGATTTGGGGCAAATGGTTGCACGTGAAATTGAAAAAGCGGGCGGCGTGGCAAAAGAGTTTAATACTATTGCGGTTGATGATGGTATTGCGATGGGTCATAGTGGCATGTTGTACTCACTACCGAGCCGTGATTTGATTGCTGATTCTGTTGAATACATGGTCAATGCCCACTGCGCCGATGCGCTAGTATGTATTTCTAACTGCGACAAAATCACCCCTGGTATGTTAATGGCAGCCATGCGCCTCAATATCCCCGTGGTCTTTATTTCAGGTGGCCCAATGGAAGCGGGTAAAATTATCGCCAGCACCGTGGCACACAGTCATAATAATGATAGTGGTAGCGACGTCCATAGCACTGACAGTAAAGGCAATGCCATTCGTAAGCTTGACTTAGTCGATGCGATGATGGATGCCGCTGATGATAGCATTAGTGATGAAGATGTCGCCGCTATTGAAGCCTCAGCCTGCCCGACTTGTGGTTCGTGCTCTGGTATGTTTACTGCCAACTCGATGAACTGTTTGACCGAAGCCTTAGGCTTGGCATTACCGGGTAATGGCTCACTATTGGCAACCCATTCGCTACGCCGCGAGCTGTTCTTAGAAGCGGGTCGCACTATTGTGTCACTAGCCAAACGTCGCTATGAGCAAGACGATGATTCGGTACTACCGCGCTCTATCGCTACTAAAGCCGCCTTTGAAAATGCGATGACTTTAGACATCGCCATGGGTGGCTCGACCAATACTATTTTGCATCTGCTTGCTGCTGCAAATGAAGCTGAAGTCGACTTTAAAATGCACGATATCGACCGTTTAAGTCGCGGTGTTCCTTGCCTTGCTAAGGTTGCTCCTGCTTCGCAAAAATACCATATGGAAGATGTTCATCGTGCAGGCGGTGTCTTTGCACTGTTAGCCGAGCTTGACCGCGCTGGTTTGCTGCACACCGATTTGCCGACTATTCATAGTGCCACGATGAAAGAAGCGATTGATAAATGGGACATCATGAATCCTGATAATCTTGAAGCGCGTGCACGCTATATTGCAGCGCCTGGTGGAGTACGGACTACTGAGGCGTTTTCACAATCAAAAGAATGGTCAAATCTCGACGTTAATCGTGAGTCTGGTTGTATTCGTAGTGCCCAACATGCTTACTCAGAAGATGGCGGTCTTGCAGTACTATACGGTAATATTGCTGAGCGTGGCTGTGTGGTCAAGACAGCGGGCGTTGATGACAGTATTTTAGTATTCACCGGACGCGCGCGTATATTTGAATCACAAGATGACGCGGTAGCAGCGGTACTTGATGATCAAATTATTGCAGGCGATGTGGTAATTATCCGTTTTGAGGGTCCTAAAGGTGGACCGGGTATGCAAGAGATGCTCTACCCGACGACTTATCTAAAATCTAAAGGGCTAGGCAAAGAATGTGCGCTGCTCACAGATGGTCGCTTCTCTGGCGGTACATCAGGCTTGTCTATTGGTCATGCTAGCCCTGAAGCCGCTGAAGGCGGTGCCATTGGTTTAGTGCAAGAAGGCGATACTATCCATATCGATATTCCAAACCGTACCATCAATATGCAAGTCAGCGACGAAGAGTTGGGTGCTCGCCGCGAAGAGATGGAAAGTCGTGGTCGTGACGCTTGGAAACCTGTGAGTCGTGAGCGTCATGTCTCTCCTGCTTTACGTGCCTATGCAGCGATGACCACCAGTGCCGATACGGGTGCTGTACGTGACGTCAGCCAAGTTGAGCGCTAAACGCTAGTTCTTATTCTTAAGTGCTAATCTTGAACTAAATTTATTAAATTTTATTAAGCCTGCGCAATGCAGGCTTTTTTTCACCAAAAAACAACGTATCTGTCTATTTAATCACTATCTGATAACGATTTTTTGCGATATGTAGATGTTTTTACCGTCATTATAAACAGCTATTAAATGTGACTTTTTTAAACTTTAAATCAAATATAACAGCGTGTGCCAACATCATGATTGAAAATTACAATTTGTTCTTATTGGTCTGCGGCATTGCCTTCGTATTCGGTGCGTTATTTCCGATTGTCTTTAAACGCACGCCTATCTCCTTGCCCATGCTGCAATTAAGCTTTGGTCTACTAATGGGCTATTTTTGGACAAGTTTGACATTTTTGAACCCTATCGATAATGGACTGATTATCGAAAAGCTGACTGAAATTGTGGTGCTGGTTTCTTTGGTCGGTGCGGGTATCAAGATTGACACTGAGCTATCTTGGCGATTATGGCGTCCGACGATGCGCCTACTCCTGATTACCATGCCCATCGGTATTTTTGCGATGGCAGTCTTAGGTTACTATGCCTTTGGTATGACGATAGGCGGCGCGATTTTATTGGGCGCAGTCCTTGCCCCAACGGATCCTGTATTGGCCTCTAGCATTCAAGTTGGACCGCCTAATACCGGAGGCGAAGATACGCCCCGCTTTACCTTAACCTCAGAAGCCGGTTTGAATGATGGGCTCGCGTTCCCTTTTGTATATCTTGCGATTAAGATCGCAGAAGCCTATAGCGAAGGGCAGCGTTTTACGGGGGATATGCTGTGGTCTTGGTTTACCCATGATGTATTATGGAAAATTGGCGCAGGGTTACTGGTTGGTATTGTCGTTGGCAAAGTCATGGCAAAGCTGGTGTTCTCAAAGTACAGCCGTGAGACGACTATGTCTCAAGGTTATGTTGTCATCTCACTAACTTTGGTGGCATATGGGCTGGCAGAATACGTCCATAGTTATGGCTTTATTGCCGTATTTGTCGCCGCATTTGCATTTCGTCGTTCAGAATCTGAACACACCTACCACCATAAACTGCATGATTTTGCCGAGCAATCAGAAGGCTTGTTGATGTCACTAGTCCTCGTCATCTTTGGTATGTTCCTTGGGCAAGGGCTGCAAGCTGGCGTTGAGCTAACATGGCGCGTTTATATCGTCAGCTTTACTTTTTTATTGCTGATTCGTCCGCTTGGCGGGTTTATTGCTTTATCGGGGTTGAATCTACCACGTGCTGAAAAATACGCCATATCAGCCCTAGGTATCCGTGGCATCGGTACCCTTTACTATTTATCCTATGCACTTAACCAAGGATTTTTTAATGATGAAGACGCCTTAAAGCTTTGGATAGTTTGTTCGATTGTGATTTTAGCGTCTATTTTTATCCATGGTTTAACGGCAAAACAGCTTCTGAAAATGACACCGAATAAAAGGCGTGAATGGCATGAATAGCACTTTTCATCAATAAAAACGGCTATTCATAACCCATTAATATTGATTAGATCTGGTCATCAATCAAATCTAATACCGCTTCCGTCAGCGCAAACTGGCGGATATCATTGAGCATGGTCACATCAAAATTATGAATAAAGGCAAACGATAACTGCCGCTCAGGGTCGCACCACGCAACCGAACCGTTATAGCCCATATGCCCAAAACTTTGCGGCGCACGAGGTTCTGTATCATCAGTACTTGCCTCAAAATTATCGCTATTATAAATACTAAAGCGGCGATGATAACCCAAGCGCCAATCCATATGTGCTGGCATGACGGCATCCATGCCTGTCACTTGGGGCGTTGATAGCTGCTTAAAGGTTGTTTCATTAATGAGCGTTTTTCCTTGCCATACGCCTCCATTAGCCAGCATCGCATAAATAGTTGCCATTGC
>NZ_DATIRM010000060.1:0-3498 GCF_035469765.1 Psychrobacter sp. | reverse complement strand
TAATCGACAATCATGACTGAGAATGCTGGGATAAATAGCGCACCTACGATCAATAAGAAGTTTTGAAACTGATCTAAAATACCAGGAATCAGTGCACCAAAAATAGTAACCAGACCAATGATCAGAGCAGGTTTCCAAAAGCTCATATTAGGCGCGATATTCATACATGATAGCGTTGCGCTATAGACTGCCATCACATTGGTGGTCATGACCGAGAAGAAAATGACTAATGCTGCTGGCAAACCAAAGCCAAATTCAGCTAGCAAGCGAGTCGGATCGTAAGTCTGCTCCATACCGTTTAAGATAGAAAGTCCTGAGATTGTAGCGCCCAAACCCATGGCCACGATGGCTGCTATGATATAACCAAAATAAGTGCCCCATATTGCAATTTTTGGGGTCTTGCAATTGCGATTGTAATCGGCTGCCGAAGACATCCAAGAAAATGCAGTGGCGATTACAATATCAAAGGCGATACCTAACGTAATGCCATTACGCGACTCAACTGGCATCTCAAATAGTGTTGAGACATCATAGTGCTGGTTTAACTGATAGAGCACCACGACAGTAAGACCTGCCATTGCTAATGCCGCCCAGCGTTCGACAAGCTCAATACCGAGATGACCACGTAGCACAATCAGCACCACAACCGACTCGCACAAAATAACAAACAGCGGCAGATTGCTATAACCTGTGGTGGCTTCGATAGCGTAATCAAGACTCATGCCAGCAAGCAGAGCCTGAATACAGCTCCACGCGATAAGCACACCCATGTTTACCAATGAGATCAACTGACTACCAAATGGTCCATAAGCTCTGCGCGTCAGTGCCATCGATGGGAGACCTGTGCGCTGACCCATAAGACCAACCAAAAGCAGTGGGATTGCCCCAATCAACGAGCCAATGAGTACAGTCGTGATAGCCGTGGTAAAGCGTAGGTCAGGTACCAATAACATGCCAGTTAAAATAGTAGTCACTACTATATTGGCACCAAACCATAACGCAAACGTACCAATCGAGCCTAGACTGTGTCCAGACTCATTTGGGGAGAGCGTGTCTTGACCAAAAAATGAAGAGGGTTTACTCATTGGGGTCTTCCTTAACCGAATTATATTAATAACAGCAACTCAAGCACACTGGTGACGATGCAGCTATCTGGTCATATACCGTATTGGGATAACTGCTCTATGCGCCAAATCTAACCAATAAGCAGCGGCTATTAGTAGACTGCTTTGACCTTATCGTCATAGCGTACACCCGGTAGGATACATAGCATCTCAAACAATAAGTTCGCTGCTAGTACAGAGGTGTTACCAAATGGATCATAAGGCGGTGATACTTCTACTAAATCACCACCGACCACATCAAGACCGCGCATGCCGCGAATGATTTCTATTGCTTGAGTCGACGTCAGACCACCGATCTCGGCAGTACCAGTACCAGGCGCAAACGCAGGGTCAATACCATCAATATCGAAACTCAAGTAGACAGGACCATCGCCTAGCTTTTCGCGTACTTCTGCCATCAATGGCGTCAGTGATTTGTACCAGCATTCTTCAGCAGGTACTACCCGAAAACCTTGCTGGGTTGACCAATCAAACTCTTCGGCGCTATAGCCCGTACCACGTAAACCAATCTGTACCACACGGTTACCATCGATTAAGTTTTCTTCGACAGCGCGGCGGAACGGCGTGCCGTGGGCAATTTTTTCACCAAACATCTCATCATTGATATCAGCATGCGCGTCGATATGCACCATCCCGACAGGACCATGTTTTTTGGCAAGCGCACGTAAGATAGGCAAAGCAATGGTATGGTCGCCGCCCAAAGTCAGTGGAATGGCACCATGTTTGACGATTTTTTCTGAATAGAATTTTTCGATGATATCAATGCTTTTTAGCAGATTAAAGGTATTGATAGGTACGTCGCCGATATCAGCAACTTGTAAAGATTCAAAAGGGGCAGCACGCGTGGCAACATTATAAGGGCGAATCATGCGTGATTCATCACGAATCTGGCGTGGTCCCAATCTGGCACCGCTACGGTTAGAGGCACCAATATCTAAAGGGACGCCAACGAATGCGACATCTAGCCCTTCTGCATCCGCCTGAGTTGGCAGGCGCATCATAGACGCAAAGCCACCAAATCTTGGCATATCGTTGCCGCTTAATGGTTGATTGAATGTCATGAGTTACTTCCTTGTTTCATTTCGTTTAAATACACAATTTTCTACATACCCTTGACAATACATAAATATAAGAAGAGGAACCATGGTAAAATTTAGAAGTAAACTTCTATTTTTTCGTAGTAAATGAGATTTATGCTTTATTATTAGAAGTTTATCTGAACCAAAAATGTGTTAAACAGTGCCAAATCATTGATTAAAATAGTATTTATTCATTCATCTATTACAGATGATATTCGTACATATAGCCAAATAAAGGTGATAACTACCATTCAGTCCTTACCTACTTTTATTCAATTAATTTGATATATAGGGTGGCACCCGATGCTAGATGAACTGATAAAAATAGACATCAAAACCTTGCGTAGCTTTATGGCAATTGTTGAATGTCAAGGCGTGACAGCGGCGCAGTCTCGCTTAAATGTTACACCCTCTGTCATTAGTGGTCATCTGACTCATTTAGAAGATCGCTTGGGAATGACTCTGTGTCATCGTGGTCGCGCAGGCTTCAGTCTAACCGAAGACGGTACAGCAGTTTATGAAGCTTGCTTAAGCTTTAATGAAGCAGTAGCTAGCTTTCAGCACCAGCTGCACTATATTCGTCAATTGGATTCGGTTCGCGGCGGTCATATTCGATTGTGTTTAACGGATCAGATGCCGACGATTTTTTATGATGCTTTACAGCAATGCTTGGCTACCAGCTATCGTAACAATCCTCTTATTCATTTTTCAATCGATGTGCAAAGTCCTGAGAGCATGTTAGATAAATTACTTGGCAACGAAAGCGATATTGGCGTTGGTTATTTTGGCAGTTTTCCGCCATTATTGAGTTTTAAACCTGCCTTTATTGAACAGCAGGTGGTCTGCTGCGGGCGGGCGCATCCTTTATTTAATGCGTCAGAAGATTTAAGCTTTGAAGATTTAGAGCAACATTATCCTTGGATAAAGCGTGGTTATGTGGTCGATCACAATATCAATCATATCCGCCCAAAAACGCTAAGCGCGACCACCTATCATATGGATGCGACAGCGCAGTTGATTCTTGCTGGTCATCATGTCGGTTATCTCCCTTATGATTTTGCCAAGCGCTATGAAGAAACGGGTCTGATGAAAATTTTATTGCCTAATTCGGCAAGTTACGAGGTTAAACATCACTGGGCATATCGCGAAAACCTGCATAAGCACGTTGCTGATTTTTTAGAGCAGATGATGAGCCTATTACGAAAAAACCCCTTTCAGGAATAAACATCCTTTAAAGGGGTTGGTATTTAACCGCTTTTTAATAAACCGCTGTTCTTTTTAATGAACTGCTTGTG
>NZ_DATIRM010000059.1:0-3191 GCF_035469765.1 Psychrobacter sp. | reverse complement strand
TGAGCGTCACCATTATAGAAAAATAGCGCTTATCTTAGTAAGCGCTATTTTTCTACATGGAATGACAATAGCTATTTAATCAAATTACTGATGGTTTTAAAGGCAGGGTCTTGGCTGCTACGGCATAGCTCAAACAAAATGGTCTCAACCGTGGTAATCACCCCACCAGCGCGGCGAATGCGGCGAATGGCTTGCTTTTTATCATAGGGAAAACGTGAGCCAACCGCATCGCCAATAATAACTGGCTGCATCCCGTTATCTAGCAAATCAAGCGCGGTTTGCAGTACACAAACATGTGCCTCTACCCCGAACAATAAAATAATACTGCGGTTTTGCTGTGCCAAATAATGCCACGAGTCATTATTATCACAGGCACTAAAAGTAACCTTTTCAAAACTTTTGGCATTTTTTTCTTCAAGCAATTCTCGAATTTCAGGCAAAGTATCGCCAAGTCCTTTTTTATATTGCTCATTCAGCATAATAGGGATATTCAGCGCTTGTAAGCCTTTCACAAGTGTCGTTATTTTTTTGATGATATTTTCATGGTCATAGATATGCGGTGTTAGGCGCTCTTGCACGTCGATTATCATCGCTTGAGTATTTTCACGGTCAATACGGTAGGTACGATCAGTAATCATGGTGGACATAGTACACTCCTTGTACGGCTGAAGCTGACGGCTCTAAACTTATTTAGAATGAATATTAGGCTTAAAATTATAACTGTTAATTACTCTCTCATTTAGTCACAGTTTAGCGAATGCGTCAATGGAGATAAACTTTAATAACCACTTATAAGCACAATGTTCTAACTATTGGCTTATTATTAAAGCATAAAAAAACCCCTAGTCATGATGACTAGGGGTTTATCGTAAAGTGCTTAACTATTTTAAAATTATTGCAATATGAAAGGCTTAAACACGCTCAATAATAGTGGCGATACCTTGACCAAGACCAATACACATCGTCGCCAGACCGATTTCAGTATCTGATTGCTCCATAGCATTTAGCAAAGTAACGGTGATACGAGCGCCAGAACAACCTAGTGGATGACCTAAAGCAATAGCGCCACCGTTGATGTTGACGATGTCTTGCTTATCCGTCAAGTTCAAGGCTTTAAGTACTGACAAGCCCTGCGCAGCGAACGCTTCGTTTAGCTCGATAGTTTGCATATCTTCGATGCTCATGCCAGCACGCTTCAATGCTTTTTGGGTGGCAGGTACAGGACCATAACCCATGATAGCGGCATCACAACCAGCGACTGCCATGCTACGAATACGAGCACGTGGCTTAAGACCTAGCTCTTTGGCTTTTTGCGCGCTCATGATTAGCATTGCTGATGCACCATCAGATAGTGCAGATGAGGTAGCAGCAGTCACTGTACCGCCTACTGGATCAAAGGCTGGGCGTAGCTTTTGCATTTGTTCCATCGTGGCATCAGGACGAATCACTTCATCAACGGTACATAGTTGCAAGCGACCCGCTTCGTCATGACCTTCGATACCGATGATTTCATTGTCAAAACGACCTTCAATAGTCGCAGCCCATGCACGGCGATGCGACTCAAGACCAAAGGTATCTTGTTCTTCACGGGTGATGTTATTCATACGACCTAGCATTTCAGCAGTCAAGCCCATCATGTTTGAGGCTTTTGCATAATGCTTTGACGCTTCAGGGTTAAGATCAACGCCATGCATCATGCCGACGTGACCCATATGCTCAACACCACCGATGATGAACACATCACCTTGGCCTGTCATGATTTGGGCAGCAGCGGTATGTAGCGCTTGCATAGAAGAACCACATAGACGGTTAACGGTTTGACCGCCAGCAGTCTTTGGAATACCAGCTAGCAAGCCAATGTTACGACCGATATTTAAGCCTTGCTCTAGAGTCTGGTTGACACAGCCCCAGATAACATCTTCAACGTCACGTGGGTCAAAGTCATTACGCTCAACCAATGCACGGACCAATTCAGCAGACATGCTATCAGCGCGGACATGACGGAACATACCATTTTTGGTTTTACCCATTGCTGAGCGTACGCCATCTACGATGACCACGTCTTTTGGACTTAAAATTGTCATACTATCTTCCTTTTCAATTTTTATTGTCAGTGTAGTCAGTTCACTTTAGTGCTACTACCTCGTCAATCTCGCTTAAAGTACAATACGTACATCTGCGCTCGATTTCCTTGTACTAGCATTAATTGTAAATAACTATAATCGTACGTTTGCTATTAAAGAATATTGCCATTAAATATAGCTAGCTCAATTGCTATGACTCTCAACAGCAAATGCACGGCACTTCATCCTAGTAATGACTGCCTACTACGCAGTTGCGTAAAAGGTCTCGCCTGCTGCTGCCATATCGCGAATCTTTTGCGGAGCTTCATAAGCTTTGCCAAGATGTGCGTATTTTTCACACAGTGCCAAGTAGTTATCTAGACCCATTTGGTCGATATAACGGCAAGGTCCACCGCGGAATGGTGGGAAACCAACGCCCATAATCATCGCCATATCCGCTTCTGATGGCGTGCTGACGATGTTGTCTTCTAGGCAACGTACAGTTTCATTACAGAAAGCTAGCATGGTGCGGTCGATAATCGCTTGATCATCAAAAGTCTGCTTGTCGCTATCAGTCGTGGTTTTTAATAGCTCATAAGTGGCTTCATCAGCAACTTTCTTTGGCTTGCCGCGTTTGTCCATTTCATACTTATAGAAACCAACGCCGTTTTTCTGACCTAAGCGTTTGTTTTCATATAAAAGCTCAATCGCGCCTTTATAATCAGGCTTCATGCGGTCAGGGAAACCTTCTGCCATCACTTCTGCGCCATGAACACCAGTATCTAAACCAACGACGTCGATTAGATAAGCAGGACCCATAGGCCAGCCGAATTTTTCCATGACTTTATCAACATGAGCAAAATCAGCACCTTGCTTAAGTAGCAAATCAAAGGCACCAAAGTATGGGAACAATACACGGTTGACTAAGAAACCTGGGCAATCATTAACCACAACAGGTACTTTACCCATTTTCGAAGCTAGCGCAACGGTGGTCGCAATCGCTTCTTCTGATGACTTCTCACCACGGATAACTTCAACCAATGGCATACGATGCACTGGGTTAAAGAAATGCATACCGACAAAGTTTTCTGGACGCTCTAGTGCTTCAGCGAGGAAAGTAATAGAGAT
>NZ_DATIRM010000058.1:0-5959 GCF_035469765.1 Psychrobacter sp. | reverse complement strand
CATTGCCCTACCCGCCGCGTTATATGGCGTGCTGATGTATGTGATTGCGCTGCCAATTATTTTTCTTTTTCTTATTAGGAATAAAAACTGAGTAAGTAAGCCTTAATGAGGCTCTAAGCTATGCCCGTTCACATTGGATGGGTATTTGCATAAGGAAATACCTAGCCTAGATAACGACATTTTTTAATTCAAATAGCATATAAGCGCTACTTTCCAAAAACTTATAGAGTATGATTATGAAAAAACCTCTACTCATTATCGGTAATAAAAACTACTCATCATGGTCACTGCGAGCTTGGCTTTTGCTAAAAAGTTTTGATGTTGATTTTGATGAGCAGTCTATTGAACTGTTTGATCCATCAGCAATGCCCACGTTTAAAACAAATTCACCAACGGGTAAAGTACCTGTCTTAGTCTATGGTGAAATAGGATTAACAGCGCTTATTGCCAAAGTATTATTGCTGAGATGCACTCAGGACTAATGGGCATTCGTAGTGAAATGCCAATGAACATTAGAGCTACTGCTAAAATACATCCGAGCGCCGCTTGTTTAGCTGATATTGCCCGCATTGAGTATATCTTTGCAGAGTGTTTAACAAACAGCTCGTCAGATAGCTATTTATTTGGTCATTTTACTGCCGCTGATGCGTTTTTTTCTCCTGTTGTTTTACGGCTGCAAACCTATACCAAGGCTTCAGGAATAATATTAAAACCGCTTACTGAACAATATTGCCAGACTATTCTAGACAATCCTCATGTCCAAGCATGGCAAAAATCAGCACTTAAAGAAACTCGCATAATTGAAGAAGATGAAGCAGGTGAGATACTATCTGTAGAAGGGATATTGGCTAAATAGTATTTACTTAACGCTTCTAAGCAAAAAACCCCGACGCCTTAGCATCGGGGTTTTTTATTCGGACTTGTAGAAAATTAATTTAAGCCTTACTGCATAACCAAATATTCAAACGCTGATAATGCCGCTTTTGAACCTTCACCCATCGCAATATTAATCTGCTTAAAAGGGACAGTAGTGACATCACCACAAGCAAAGATACCTTTGCGATCTGTACGGCAGCGCTCATCAATCTCAATCTCGCCAAAGCGGTTTAAATCGACGAAGCCTTTGACGAACTCAGTATTTGGTATCAAACCAATCTGTACAAACACCCCTGCAACATCAAGCTCTTTATTGTCGCTGCTACTGCGATCTTGATAGACGATAGACGACACTTTACCATCAGTCGCTTTGATTTCTTGGGTCGCTGCACTGGTAATGATATCGATATTTGACTTTTCTTTGGCTTTATTAATCAATACCTGATCCGCTTTCAAATCATCAGCAAACTCAAGCACGGTCACATGCTTCACGATACCGGCAAGATCTAATGCCGCTTCGATACCAGAGTTACCACCACCGACGACGGCAATATCTTTACCTTTGAAGAATGGACCGTCACAGTGCGCACAAAAAGCCACGCCTTTACCGATGTTTTCTTCTTCACCAGCGACACCAAGCTTACGCCATTGAGCACCAGTTGCTAAGATAATACTGCGCGTCTCAAAGGTTTCGCCGGTATTTAGATGAATGCGATAATTTTCATCAGCTGTCTCACTAATCTCTTTGACACTGACATGCTCTTTAAGCGTAATGTTATATTCGTGCAAATGCTTTTCAAAATTGGCAGAGAGCTCGCCACCTGTCGTTAAAGGTACTGAGATTAAATTTTCAATATCTTGCGTATCTTTCACCTGCCCACCGATACGGTCAGCCACTATGGTGACTTTTAAGCCTTTACGCGCGGTATAAATTGCTGCAGCAACCCCAGCTGGACCCGCACCAATAATGGTCACATCTTGCTGCTCTAATTGCTCTTCGTCCTCGCCCGCTTCACTCAACAAGTCAGGAAATTGCTCTTGCAACTTCTCAATCAATTTAGCCGTGTCAATCAGACCATTAGCAAAAGGTTTACCGTTCAAAAATACTGCCGGTACGCCTTGGATATTATTTGCTTCTACTTGCTCTTGGAACAATGCACCATCGATCATCTCATTACTGATGTCATCGTTTAGTAGCGCAAATTGGTTCAGCGCTTGCACAACTTCTGGGCAACTGTGACAAGATAATGAGACATAAGTCTGAAACTGTAGTGGCTTATTAAAGCGTTTAATCAGCTTTTGAATGCCTTCGTCCAGTTTTAACGTATGACCACCGGCTTGCAAAATTGCCAATATCAATGAGGTAAACTCATGACCACCTGGAATACCACTAAAGACAATACCTGTATCCGTTAAAGCACCATCGATATGATTGATTACTTTAAAGCTAATTGAGCTTGGTAAACTGTCATCATTAACTTGTACATCAAAATTAATCTTATCTGTCGTACCAGCAATTTTGGTCAAAAAATCAATCAGCTCAGCACGCTTGCTGTGCTCGCCACTACCCAATACAAAGCTGATTGGGCGGGTCATGTTTGCGCTATAGCTCTTTACTGCATCTAATAAGCTTTGGTCTATCATAATTGTTCCTCATTATTATTGAATATGTAACATCAGCATCTGGGCTACGCGTTTAAATAGGTAAGAGTCATATGCCAGTATTGCTATTTATATACGGCGTACAACCTTTGATACGTCTATTATCAAAGGTTTGGCGATATTGGACAAGCTGATAAACTCAAACCTTACGTTTTATAAAACCTATCATAAATCAATTTTTTTATTTAATTTCAAAATTACTTATAAATGATAATCAATACTAACCATAGTATATAGGCATTTTTTTCGCTACAATTGAGTGAAGCGGATAGAAAAATTCTATTTGTCTGATAGCAGGCTTACTTTTATAAGTGCTTGATAAACCTGTTTATTAAACGTACTTTTTAAAAGTAGATTTGCTGGCATTAAGCCTAATCGTTATTCAGTCAAATGACGGTTTGGTTCCATAAAATCTAAGTCTCATAATAATAGTAATTCATCACAGCAATCTTAACGAACATGCGCGGATGCTTATGCAGGCTTGCACTTCATAACAAGGATGACAAGATGAGAAAGACAGATACATGGCAAGATAACAAAGATATTATTGCTGAGCTTAAGCAAAAAGACAGTCACTTTGCGACTATCTTTGATGAGCATACCCAGCTAGACCAGCAGATCAATCAGCTTGATAAAGATGTGATCACGCATGCTAGCCGTGAAGAGGAAATCGAGCAGATGAAACGGCGAAAGCTGCATCTAAAAGATGAGATCTATAAAATAATCGATAAAAATAAATTAGGATCTCATGCCTAACTAGTGACTATTTTAGGCAGTTAGCTATCATAAAAAATGATAAGATTCAGACAAAAAAAGACCCCATTAGCATACGTTAATGGGGTCTTTTTTATACTTTGTTTAGCATGATGAATAAGCAGATACTGCCTTTTTTCACGCTATCCAAGCGATCATCGCTTAGATTTTACCAACTAGATCAAGACTTGGTTTTAAAGTCTCTTGACCAGCTTCCCAAGCGGCTGGGCAAACTTCGCCATCGTTTTCACGAACATATTGTGCTGCTTTTACTTTACGTAGCATATCTTTTGCACTACGGCCGATACCGCCAGCATGGATCTCAGCCACTTGAATCAAACCGTCTGGATCTACCAAGAACGTACCACGCTCAGCAAGACCAGCTTCTTCAATCATGACGTTAAAGCCACGAGTGATGCGACCAGTAGGATCACCGATCATTGGGTAGGTTACTTTACCGATGGCTTCTGAAGAATCATGCCATGCTTTGTGGGTGAAATGCGTATCAGTTGATACTGAGTACACTTCTACACCTAAGCCTTTTAGCTCATCGTAATGAGCTGCCATGTCTTCAAGTTCAGTTGGGCAAACAAAGGTAAAGTCGGCTGGGTAAAATAGGAAAATCGCCCAGCTGCCTTTTACGTCTTCTGAGGTGATGGTTTTAAATTCACCATTTACAAACGCATCTGCTGAAAATTCTGGGATTTCTTGATTGATAATAGACGCCATGATTGGCTCCTTTTTTGATTGATTAAAGTTAAGTGGATTGAAATTTATTGATATATTTTTTTCTACTAACCCTTTTACTATCTGGGCTACCTGACAAACTATACGCGAATTCTATGGTTAATCAAATTAAAAGTTTTTAATTTGATGTTTTGTTTTATTAAACTTGTTAAACTATTCTATCTGCTTTTTTTATCTGTATATCAACAAAAATTGATAGTGTACACAAGATGAATGAGTAAAACAAATTGCATGAAAAACCCACTTATAGAGAGGTTTTATGATTACTTTACGTCAACTCGAGTTCGCCTTAGCCGTCGCTAAACATCGCCACTTTAAGCGCGCAGCAGAAGATTGTAATATTTCACAGTCTGCACTAAGCCTCGGTATTGCAGAGTTAGAGAAGCAGCTCGATACCCAAATTTTTGAGCGTAACAATAAGCAAGTATTGATCACCCCTATCGGTGAAGATATCTTGGTGCGGGCGCAGCGGGTGTTTTCTGAAGTCAACGACTTGACCACGCGCGCGCATAGCCATCAATCGCCGCTTGCCTACCCTATGACCGTCGGTATCATTCCAACGATTGCCCCTTATCTGCTACCAAAGGTGTTGCCTGCGCTGCGTGAGCACTATCCAGAATTTCGCATGACCATCGTTGAGCAACAAACCGAGCGCTTACTTGAACAAGTGCGTTATGGTCATATTGATACCGCTATTATCGCACTACCTTATGCGGTAGATGGCTTGCATAGTTTTGAGTTTTGGAGCGAGGACTTCTTTGCAGTATTCCCAAAAAACGATGTACACGCCAAGCTTGATACCATCAACGCTGATGAGCTGGCAACTGCAAATCTTATGTTACTTGGCGAAGGGCATTGCTTGACTGACCAAACGCTATCTGTCTGCCATTTTGACCGCGCGCAGATGAAATCTAGCTTTTCAGATGCCAGCTTAAATACTCTTATTCAAATGGCACTTGCTAATATGGGAACGACGTTGGTGCCAGAGATGGCACTCGATCAATTGCATTTACAAAACCAAAATGCGGTAGCCGTACCATTAGCAGAAAAAGGTCCGCACCGTCATATCGCCTTTGTCACCCGTTTGAATTATGCCCGTGTCGATGATGTCAATTTACTTGGTAAGGTATTTAAGCAAGCGTTTGAAGATAGCGCTGACAAAGAATAAGACCTCGATAATAAAAAATCAAAAACATCATAATTAATGATTGTTTATAAGTAGATAGGTTGACTATGGCTGGTTTTGCGCAGGTAGAGTGTGAGCCAAGAAAGTACTTCTCAATGCACTTATCTGCGCTGAATAACGCTATCACGCCAGCAGCAATCACAGAGTTTTGGCAGGATATAGCGAATTGTTATAACGAGCCGCAGCGGGCTTATCATACCTTAGACCATCTCCAACAATTATTTGGACAGTTTGAGCAGATAAAGCATCAGCTGCATGAACCGCATATCATCGCTTTGGCACTCTACTATCATGATGTGATATATGATCCAAGGCGCTCAGACAATGAATTAGAAAGTGCAGAATATGCGGTAGAAGCATTAAAAGGATATCTGAGTGCTGAGCAATGCCAACATATCTACGCACTGATTATGATGACAGCCACTCATGAGCTGCATGAATGTCTAGATAAAGATACCGTCAGTGATGCGGCTTATCTCTTGGATATGGATTTGAGCATTTTGGGTGCGCCTTGGTCTGAGTATCACCAGTATGCGCAAGCCATCCGTCAAGAATACGCACACGTGACCAAAGAAAATTACAGCGTTGGGCGCATTGCGGTACTGGAGAAGCTATTAACGCACCCAACGCTGTATCTGACAGAGTATTATCACGCACGCTTAGAAGAGCAAGCTCGAGACAATATCAAGCATGAAATCAATCTTTTACGCGCATCTTGATAAATAGCTCGCTGCC
>NZ_DATIRM010000057.1:0-6029 GCF_035469765.1 Psychrobacter sp. | reverse complement strand
GTACTGCTGGTATAAATTTTTTGCAGCCTCTGTCTGCGTAGGCACAGCAAGCAAGAAAAATTGATATTAGCAGTACGTTATGTATCGATATTGCTTTTCCCTGACTATAGATTTTCAGATACTTGTTTCCTCTCTTTATTCTAAGACGGGATACACCTAATAAAAAAACCCAATCTTTGCGATTGGGCTTTTTGTCATATTAAGTCTAATTATACTAAGTCTAATCAATTACTATGCAGCGTTTTTACTCTCAGCCGCCAATTGACGTAGTACATAGTGCAGTACACCACCGTGACGCACGTACTCACGCTCTTTTGGCGTCTGTAGCATGACATTGACATCAAAGCGCTCAGACGAACCATCGGCCCGTGTAGCGGTGACTTTCGCTGTCTTGCTCTCACCGTTATCTAAACCTGTAATGCTAAGCACTTCAGAACCGTCTAAATTATAGGTCGCAGCATTCTCGCCGTCTTTAAAGGTCAATGGTAATACGCCCATACCGACTAGGTTTGAACGGTGAATACGCTCAAATGAGCTGGTCAATACCGCTTTTACCCCGAGCAAAATTGTCCCTTTGGCTGCCCAGTCACGACTTGAGCCAGAGCCATATTCTGAACCGCCCAGTACCACGAGTGGACGCTTATCTTCTTTATACTTCATCGCCGCATCATAGATAGCCATTTCTTGACCATCTTGTAACGTGGCGCTATCACCGTTGAAGTAATAGGTATAACCGCCCTCTTTGCCAGCCATCATGGTGTTTTTGATACGGATATTGGCAAAGGTACCGCGAGTCATGACCGCATCATTACCACGGCGTGAACCATAACTGTTGAAGTCCGCTTCCATGACGCCACGACCTTGCAAGTACTTACCCGCAGGAGAATCAGCATCGATATTGCCAGCTGGCGAGATATGGTCGGTGGTAATTGAATCGCCAAACAGACCCAAGATACGTGCGCCTTCGATATCAGGGATACCTTCTGGATCCATGGTCATGCCATCAAAGAACGGTGGATTTTTGATGTAAGTCGATTCTTCGCTCCATGGATACAGTTGGCTATCAGCTGAACTAATAGCGTTCCATGCTGCACTACCGTCAAACACTTCACCATAGTTTTTGCGGAACATATCAGCATCAATATTATTAGCAATCAGCTCGTTAATTTCTTCTGACGTTGGCCAGATATCTTTTAAGAACACATCATTGCCATCTTGATCTTGTCCTAGCGGATGGGTTGTCAAGTCAATATCAACCGTACCTGCCAGCGCATAAGCGACTACCAATGGCGGTGACGCCAAGTAGCTCGCTTTCACATGTGAGTGAATGCGACCTTCAAAGTTACGGTTACCTGACAATACGGCAGCGGCAACCAAATCGCCTTCTTCGATAGCCTCTTCAATCGCCCCTAATAGCGGACCTGAGTTACCGATACACGTGGTACAACCATAACCGACTAGATAGAAACCGAGTTTCTCTAGCTCATCCATCAGCTGAGCTTTTTCAAGATAATCAGTTACGACTTTTGAACCTGGAGCCAGTGAAGTTTTGACCCATGGTTTAGCTGTTAGACCTTTTGCTGCGGCTTTTTTGGCGACCAGACCTGCACCAATCATTACTGCTGGGTTTGAGGTATTGGTACAAGAAGTAATCGCCGCGATAACGACAGAACCATCATGCAATTTATACTCTTCATCTTCGATATTGATAGTACAGTAGGTACTACCTTCAGCACAGAAAGGATTAGGTTTTGCCGCTAAAGCTTTGGCCTGCTCTTGCTTGCCGCCTTCTTCATCAAAGCGAATTTTGGCTTCAACTTCTTTCTTACGGTCTTTGGTCATCGCCGTCAAGGTTTCACCAAACTTCTTGTGCATATCAGATAGATTGATACGCTGCTGTGGTAAGTTCGGACCGGCAAGCGCTGGCTGTACTGATGATAAATCTAGCTCTAACTTGCTTGAGTAAGTCGCTGCTGGCGTATCAGCATCGTGCCACAAACCTTGCGCTTTCGCATACTTTTCAACTAGCTCAATTTGTGCTTCATCACGACCTGATAGACGTAGATAATCAATCGCCATTTGGTCAATCGGGAAAATACCACACGTTGCACCATATTCTGGTGACATATTGGCAATCGTTGCCCGATCAGCAAGTGGCATACTATGTAATCCTTCGCCATAAAATTCGACGAACTTACCAACCACGCCATGCGCACGTAGCATTTCAACCACACGTAAGACCAAATCCGTTGCGGTAACACCTTCGGTTAGCTTGCCTTTTAGCTCAAAACCAACCACTTGTGGAATGAGCATCGATGATGGTTGACCGAGCATCGCCGCTTCCGCTTCAATACCGCCCACACCCCAACCAAGCACGCCAATACCATTAATCATGGTAGTGTGACTATCCGTACCAAAGACCGTATCAGGATAAGCGGTCAGCTCACCATCGACATCAGCAGCCATTACGACGCGTGCTAAATACTCTAGGTTAACCTGATGCACGATACCGGTTGCTGGTGGTACGACCACGAAGTTTTTAAACGCATTACGACCCCAATGCAAGAACTCATAACGCTCGTTGTTACGTTTAAATTCAATTTTTTCGTTTAGTTCTAATGCGTCTTCACGGCCATAGGCGTCAACCTGTACAGAATGATCAACAACTAATTCACTAGGAATAAACGGGTTAATCTGCTCAGCGTTACCGCCAAGCTCAACCACCGCATCACGCATCGCTGCCAAATCGACAACCGATGGAACGCCAGTAAAATCCTGCAAAACAACACGGGCTGGCATAAAGGCAATTTCTTTTGACGCTTCTGCGCCTGCATCCCAATTGGCGACCGCTTCAATATGATTCTTGCCGACAGACTGCCCGCCATCTTCGTTACGTAATAGGTTCTCTAAGACGATTTTCATACAGAATGGTAGCGTATGAATATTGTCATAAGTCTGGGCAAGTTTGGGCAGGCTATAGTAGGCATGTTCCTTGCCATCGACCGAAATGGTGTCTTTCACATTAAAAATATCACTCATGGTAGCTTCCTTATCGTTGTTATAGATCCTTGACATAAATCATTATAAATTTATGCTGATAATTGGTGGCTAAATAATGGTACTTAAATTTTTACTAAATGAATTTAATGGCTAACTTTATAGCTCATATTAATAACGAATAAGAGTCGCTAAGAAAAATAGCCCGCTATATTTTCATATTAACAAAATCTTGGTTAACAAAAGACATAAGCATATCTTCTGTATTTAACAGTAACGTCCTTTTACCATAACAAATATACTGCGTTTTGTTAACGTCTAGACGTAGTCAAATCGTGGCATAATCGTAAACGTAACAATGCTTTAGGCGTCTAATGATACGGGATGTCCTTATACTTTATGACGGCGACCACTGCGAAACACTTGACTATCGTCATAAAAGCTAGAATTGGCATTTTTAGCCCAAAAGTGTGGCACACCCAAAATAGGCAATGGTGACAGTTTGCGCGGTGTCACGTCCGATTGAGATAATAATGCGTCCATATAATCAGCAACCTTTTGATCTAAATAATAGATACGTTCAGCTAGCGATAAGGCAAAAAAATCTTGGGTCACATGGATAACGATACTATGAGCGCATAATGCTTTACGCGGTTGTAGTAGCTTTTCTAACAGGGCATGCCCAAAAATATAAACAGCAGCTTGAGAGTCGCTATTTAGCGTTTCTGGTTTATCCCACTGCTTACGCGGTTCCACCAAACTTCTTTCCCAGTCAAAATCGATCAGCGCATCACCTATGCTAGGCTCTGCTGTCACCAAAATCGCCCCGTTTTCATCAAACACAGTAATGGTATCGCGGACACGCCCGCGACTGGCACCAATACCTTGATGCTCAATTTCAAGCATATGATAGTAATTAAGCAAGGCTTTAGTTTTGGGAAAGGTTAGCCAAATACTGCCGTTAAATAAGTCATGCAAATTATCACGCGTTGGAATATTTCCCGTCGTCGCGATAAAACTTTCGTACGCTTCGCCCTCGGGTAAGGCATCTTGCGACACAAATTTCAAAGTTTGGGCTTGATTGTTCAGCGCCGGTTTGGTTTGCGGCAATGGTTGTTGGGAGTCATCAGCCTGTTGGTGCAATGCTTCATTTAAAACCTTGGCGATAATATTAGGCGTATTTTCGATTTTATCTGGCTGAGCAGACTCATTTTTTAAAACACTAAGCTGTGTGATGGCTTTACTGATATCGCTTAACTGGTTTAAATGACACAGCCACGGTGCTTGCCATTCAATGGCAACAAAGCTGTCATCAAGCCTACTATCATATGCAGAAGGCTTATTAATAGTAGGATCAGAAGGGGCGTCATAAGAGGCATGGAAATCAGGTTTAGCAAGTAAATCAGTGGCGATCATGTTGACTATCTCTATTAGACGAATGGCTTGTCTATGGTATCATGGAGCGCTTTTTTACGGCTAGACGAGCCGCTCGAAATGAACGTTTCGCGCGCTATTTACTAATGAGTTTTTATGGCAAATTTTAACACCCACTTAAATGTTGCATTCATGGTTAGTGGTACGATGAGTCTAACGGTTTACAAAGCGGGATTAATTAATGATTCTGGGTTTTTGATGTGCGTGGCACTTGGCACCATCGGTGGACTGTTGCCCGATCTAGATTCGGATAACTCAACGCCGATTAAACTTGGCTTTAACATTACCTCGTTCATTTTTGCTTTTGGTTTGGTGATGCATTGGCGTAGCGAGCTTAGTTTGCTAGCGCTCATTGCTTTATGGCTGGCGGGCTACGGCTTTATGCGTTATGTGGTTTTCTCTATTTTTACTAAGATGACCGTACATCGCGGCGTCATTCACTCTGTGCCTTATATGGCAATATTGGGGCTTGGGCTAACTTATTTAAGCTATGATATTTTAAACTTACCATTAACAGCGAGCTGGTTTTATGGTTTGTTTTTATTTGGTGGCGCGCTTGTGCATCTGACATTGGACGAGCTATATAGTGTGAATTTGATGGGCATGAAAATGAAGCGTTCATCGGGTACGGCGATGAAGTTTTATCAGCATAAAGATAAATGGTGGTATCTGTTACTGTATGTCATTCTTGCGCTCTTAGTTTATTTTGCGCCGCCGTTTGATGCTTTTTGGCAGCAGTTACGTGACCCAGCGCCTTGGGCTCAGCTTAAACTCGGGCTGTGGCCAGAAATGATAAAAAACTGGCTGAACTGAAATTTGTACCGCTACTAAAAAACAAATAATAACTCGAGTAAATAATGTCAATTTCCCTACAAACCTGCCCTTGCCAAATTCACTCTTTATCAAGCGCTATCAGCTTACCGCTACTTTATCAGGACTGCTGTCAGCCCTATCATGACAGGCTTTATGATTCAGAGGACAACAAAGCTGACACTGCTGAGCGCCTCATGCGCACGCGCTATAGTGCCTTTGTCTTGATCAAACCAGAATATATTGTCAAAACCACCTTGCCCGCGCAGCAAGCATTGCTTGATATTAACGCGATTGAATCGTGGGCAAAAGAGACGGATTGGGCAGGATTAGAAATCGTGGCGCATACGCCACAGCTTGGTAAACGTCATGCGCAAGTAGAATTTAGGGCTTACTTTAATGCGCACGATAAACTACAAGCACATCACGAGCTCTCTGCTTTTGTAAAAATAAAAAACAAAGCTGCTAATGATGCAAATTGGTACTTTTTAGATCCGACTGTTTCAATGTCTATCACACAAAAACAGCCGTGTATTTGCGGGTCAGGTGAGAAGTTTAAGCGCTGTTGTGGTGTTTACATTTAATTAATATTAACTATTCGCCAACCCTTAAACACTCGCCCCAACCGACCGCGCAACCGCAATCCCTTCCTCAATCGTCAAAAACTTCCGCTGGCTTGGGCTGTCTTTATAAATGACATCCCCATCTTGAAATATTAAGCATTCATTGACTGCCAACTGCTGCCATTTTTCATTTTTAGTCAATGGCACAGTCACTAAGATAGTCAC
>NZ_DATIRM010000056.1:0-5862 GCF_035469765.1 Psychrobacter sp. | reverse complement strand
CATCGCCTATCAAAACAGATCGTGGCGCGCTATATAAATGGCAAGCGGTCTTAATCACGCTATATAGTAGTTATATTGCTGTGGTTATTTTGATCATGGGTCACAGCAGCTTGGTGGCTGGAGTATCACTAGTGGGTGGGGCGATGCTTGGTATGATGCTTATACGGCGACGCTACGTATGGAAGGCTTTTTTGGCTCACAGTACTCTAATTTTTTTAGCCACGTTAATTCCTTATTTTGGCTTTACCATTCCCAATCTACGCCAAATGACGATCACCTCTCTGCCTTTAGATACCTATAGTTACCTGACCTATAGCGAGGCATCAGCTATCGAAAACGCCATCTCTGCGTCCATCTTTCAAAATGGGACGCTTAGCTGGGATAATTTTAATCAACTGCGCTTTTCTTCTGCGTTTTTTTGGCGCAGTACCCATATCTATATGTCATTGCCAAAAGCAATTTTTATCATCTATATATTTCGCATGCTGCTCTTGATATTGGATAACAGTAAAGCAGAGATTATGCAGTACGCCAATCATGATGAATTGACGCAGCTCAAGAGTCGCCGCTATGGCTTGACGCAGATGTATCAAGCACTTTTGGCAACGGATGATGAGCAAGATTTTAGTACCATCTTATTGGACTTAGATTGGTTCAAAAATATCAATGACAGTTATGGTCATGATGTGGGTGATCAGGTGTTGTCTGAGGTTGCACAGACTTTATTAGCGTCATTAACAGAAGAGACGATTGTCAGTCGTTATGGCGGTGAAGAGTTTTTAATCGTGCTCCCAGATACTTCGCATGATAGTGCTATGACGATTGCTAAGCAACTGCGCCGAGATATTGCCGAGCAGGTCATCAGTAGTGACCACTATACAGATTTTAATGTCACAGCAAGCCTAGGGGTTTATACCTTAACGCATGAAGAGCGCGCTCATATTCAAAGTGAGTATAGAGCTGCTGAGTTAGAAAAAAGCAAGCAGCTACCAGACAACTTACAAAAAGATAATTTGCAAAAAAACGGCTTATCTATGAAAGGCTTGCAAAGAAGTAGCCCAACACAAAATAGCTCACAACGTAGAACTGCCCATATAAGTAAACGCGCTGCCACAGCAATCGCCAATGCCCAATTGCCTCCAGATATCTGTCAGCATTTAATCTGTATCGCTGATAAAGCGCTATATGAAGCTAAGGATCGGGGACGCAATCAAGTCGTCAGTGCCAATGAGTTACTAGTGGCAAAAAATAGCACGGTCATCTCGTTTTATGCCACTAGCAAGTAAATCCTCACTTTAACTTCTTAACTATTCAATCGTTTATGACCTAGAGGATGACGCGGTATTTAGCTCTTGTACCAAACTTGCCAATACGCTGGTTGCAAAGCTACCGGTAGTCAAAGTAAAATTTAAGACCAGTATCTGCTCATCTTGTTTATCCTGCCACTCCCAACTTAATGCCTCAATAGGTAAGCGCAGCGCTCGCCTTTGCGCTTTGATATCACGCTTCTCTAGGCCTGCGGCTAACTGGGTCAATAGTGGGTTTCGCGCCACGATATCAGTTTCCATGGTTGCAGCATTGCCGCTGACCTTCTCATTACCTGTACCCCATAGTACGGCAGTAGGATGAATGTCGCCGCTTTCAAGTCGCGTCCGTAATGTATCATCTATCTCATCGCTGCTAAATATCGAGCCTGAACCTTCTAAATTAAATACCTCGCCGGTAAGTCCGGTATTCCAACTGCCATCACGGACACGTGCTGCCAATATCTCGTTAAATATCAAACTGCGCGCCGCTGACAGCTCCATAGTATTTTGCTCACGAGGCACACGTTTACGTTTGCTTTTATTAGGCTGCGGACGGGCTTCAGGTACGGGACGTGCAAACAATGACAATGCTTCTCTAATATTATTGCCACTGCGACCAAAGCGCTGTGGACCAAAATAATTGGGCACACCGCTTTGACTGATAGTTGCTAAGTGCTGCTCGATAGTTTTCTTAGCGGACAGTAACTGTTCAGGCGCTGGAGATTGCATTAGCAAAGAAGCTTCAAAATCTGCAAACTCAATATCACGCAAGGTGATGATAAATTGATTGGCGCGATGGGTGCCGCGATTGAGCTTTTTATTGTGCCACTGCTGCTCAAGGATAGTGACCGACTCATTGGCGCTGATATCTACAGGTGCAAACTCAGAGTCTGGTAATTGCTTCTTTGGTATGCGCAGGCTAAACCACTGTGTCGTTAGTGCATGACGGTCTTTAAGCCCTGAGTAGCCAACATCACGTAATGGAATTTCTGCCCATTCGGACAATAATTTGGCAAGATACGCAGTATTCATTCCAGACTTTTGGATATGTAACCATAAATGCTCACCTTCGCCAGTGAACTCTAATGGTAATAACTCATTAACGACAAAATCTGTAGTATGAGCTTTATAAGTGGCTTGCTTTAAAGGCGGCTGTATAGGCTGCGGTAAATTGGCCGTGTCAGCAGCGGTAGTAATGTCATTATCTTGAATAGTCATAAAACAGTCTTTTATATTGGTTATATGTTTTGAAGGAGAGCAGTAATGATGTTAGATTAAAAGCGAGAAATTACGTTTTGCAACGCGGTCAACATACAAAACAACAGCATAATTCTAGTGTGCTTGTTACTATCAATACAGAGGATTTTATTGAATCTTGATTAATTCCATGTCAGTCATTTTAAATTATTGAGGTGTTATTACTATCTCAACCTACTTTAATCAGGAATAATTATAACGTTAAGGATGACTTATGAGCAATGCAGCGATAAATACAATCACCATTGATAAAGCGGATATTGCTAGTGGCGGTATGAAATCCTACAAACAGGATGATGATAGTATCATTTTAATTACCCGCGACGACAGCACGTTTCATGCTTTCGATGGGAAATGTCCGCATGCTGGGGCGAATCTGGGTGATGGTCTACGTTGCGGCAATCGGGTCATTTGTCCTTGGCATCATGCGACTTTTGATAGCAGCGACGGCACATTACTAGAGCCAATCGCGACAGAGGGCTTAACTCAATATCAAATTACCGATAATGGCGACAGTTTGACGGTTAATACCTCAATTAAAATAGATAATCATATTGAAGCTGACAAATTAACTGACACCCATACTATTATTGTTGGCGGCGGTGGTGCAGGCTTTATGACCGCGCATCAGTTACGCAATACTGGCTATGGCGGCAAGATTACCTTGGTGAGCACCGAGGATAAAGCCCCTTATAACCGTCCTTTATTATCCAAAGCTTTTTTAGCAGGGAATATGCCTGAAGAAAAGCTATTACTGGGCGGTGCAGATTGGGCAAGCAAACAAAATATCGATTTACGTTTAAATCAAACTGTTAGTCAGGTGTTGCCCAATGAGCGCAGTATTATAATCACAGATGATGACGGCAATGTTGATAGACAGACAGCAGATTTCTTAGTCGTAGCAACAGGCGCTGAGCCCAAAATCCCACCTATTAAAGGCGCAACGCTTGATGGTGTCTATACGCTGCGCAGTATGGAGGATGCCAAATTAATCAAAGCTGCCAGTCATGATCAGCGCGTAGTCATCGTCGGTACGGGCTTTATCGGTATGGAGGTCGCTTCAGCATTGGCGCAGTCGGGTACGACTGCTTCTATCACCGTCATCGGGCAAGACCATCGCGTGATGGGCAATATCGTCTCCGAAACGGTCAGTGATGCGTTGATTAAATTGCATAAGGAAAAAGGTATTCAGTTCGTGTTTAATGCCAGCGTCGCTGAAATTATTGAAGCTGAAAATACTACTGATAATGGCGAAGAGAATTTCTCACAAGTTAATAGTGTCAAATTAGCCAATGGTGAGAAAATCGAGGCTGATATCGTGATTTTAGGAACAGGTGTCGCACCGCGTATCGAGTTATTACAGGACACAAATCATCCAGATGGCGTACAAGTCGATGAGCATTTACAACTGCGTGATGGTGTCTATGCGCTTGGGTATATCGCCAAAGCGAGCAATCAACTGGGGCGTATGCGTATCGAGCATTGGCGCGTGGCACTACAACATGGCATGGTCACGGCAGCAACGATATTAAATAATGACAACGACAATTCGCTAGCAGAGCGTATCCCTTTCTTTTGGACGATGCAATATGGCAAAAGTTTACGCTATAGCGGACATGCTGCGACGCCAGATCATGGCATTTTATTAGGTACGCCAGACAATTTTGACTATATAGAATATTACTTCGATGATGAGGGTGAAAACACACGTGCCAGTGCCGCAAGCTCACTCGGACGTGATAAAGAATTGGTGGCATTCTCTGAGCTATTGCGTCGAGGTCATGCACCAACACGGGCACAAATTAACGCAGAATTTGATATTATCGAGCAAGCGCAAACGTTATCGCGCTAGTACTGAAAACGGATAAGTATTACTATTAAAGCTGAGCTATTCATTTAGGTCAGCTTTTTAATATAGACGTAAAAACAGGAAAAAATAATATGAATAAAGGCAATACTAATAATAACAATATTAATAAAGAAACCGTTTTTTTACGTCAAGCTGAAGCTAGTGATATTGGCGCACTTGAACAGCTATTGAACCGCTGCTATCGGCAGACAGAAGGCTGGACCAATGAAGCAGATTTAATCGGTGGTATTCGTATCACTCAAGATGAGCTGGCTCGTACTATCGCTAATCCCACGCATTATCTCTTTGTTTATCCAAAGACGACAACGGGCGAGCGTGATGGAGAAGAAACGGGTGAACTATTAGGCTGTATCGCTGTTGATATAAAAGTCAATACTGACTCAAATGAGACTACCTATAATAAAAGCGCTTATATCGGTATGTTTGCCGTGCATCCTGTACTACAAGGGCAAGGCGTTGGTAATGTGATTTTGCAAGCAGCCGAGACATTTGCGAGTCGTCATCTACAATCAGATGGACAAACATCGGATAAAAAACCGGCTCGTTTGACCATGTCTATTTTAAGTCATCGTCCTGAGCTATTGTCTTATTATCACCGCCGAGGTTATGAGCTAAATGGCAATAAAATGCCATTTCCAAATGATGGGAATAATGGCGAGCCAAAGCGTCAGGATTTGGAATTGTTAGAATTAGAAAAAATAGTTAATTAAAAAGTTCATGAGTTTTTAAGGGTTCATTTTATTGACCCCAAAAATGACTAAAAGTCATAAACAGCCCCATGCTCAGCAGTAAAAATGCCACTACGATTAAGCGCTTAAACCAGTTAAATGCTGGTAAGCGTGTGGCATTGTCATTAGAGGTGATATAGGCAAATAAAAATATCAGACTGGCAACCAAGGTTAAAATGCCAAGCCCGATCGGTAAAATAAAAAAATACGCCTGCCACATGATTATCTCGCAACCATTATTATTAAGCACATCATAGCAGTATCCGGATTGCGCTGTCTGAATTATCCATATCTTAAGTCTTATAAACATATCAGGAGGATGACATGGAAAATTTCAAAAGATTGGTATTAATTATCCTATTAACGCCATTCTTTGCCGCTTGTTCTAATGCGCCTTCTGAAAGTACGGTTGAAGGGCTGATTGAAGCGCAATATGAGCAAACGACTAAAATAGTAGAGGACGCAAAGGCCAACGCAGGTAGTGATCCGATGGCAAAAGCCATGAGCGGTATGATTGAGAGCATGATGCCAAAGCTTGAGCGCATCGAGAATATCCATTGCGATACTGCTGAGGGTGACAACACTTATCTATGTACCGCTGATGTCACGCAGACGATAGCGGGTAATAGCCAAACCAATAAGACCAATTTTAAAGTTTATCAAGTTAATGATGAGTGGGTGCTAGGTAATTAGAGGCTCT
>NZ_DATIRM010000055.1:0-1588 GCF_035469765.1 Psychrobacter sp. | reverse complement strand
CTCATCCAGCGCAGCAGTCAGTTTACTCAAAATCAACAAAGTAAATCACTTAAAAAGCAGCCTGTCAAACGAGCTATTAAGTCGGTCATTATGGAGCAGCAAGTCGTCGTCGGCGTGGGTAATATTTATGCAACTGAGAGTTTATACCTCTCAGGTATTCATCCTGCTACTCCAGCTAACCAGATATCATATGAGCAAATAGTAATTTTGGTCGCCCATATCAAAACGATTTTACAAAAAGCAATCAAACTTGGCGGTTCAACACTACGTGACTTTACGGTTGCTGATGGTCAAACAGGCTATTTCCAGCAAACCTTGAACGTCTATGGCAGACAAGGTGAAACTTGTCTGCACTGCAATTCAGTGTTAGAGAATATCAAGCTTAATGGACGTGCCAGTGTCTACTGCCCTCTTTGTCAGCCAATCGATTAGATTTAGATTTCTCAACATTAATTTTTGTATTCAATATTAATTTCAGTAGACCGGGTCGCCTTTCTTTAGCTGCTTGTCATTAGAGTAGAGCGATGAATAAACATATCCTCATATGCTGTGCATTTTTGTTGCTTATTGACCTACATATTGCTTTAATAGAGCCAGCATTTACACAAACAGTGCAAAATATTTATTTATCAGTAATATATATGTCGTTTATCGTTGCCGTGATATCTCTATTTCTGTGGAGAAATAGCAGCAACCATTTATCATACTACTTATGAGTTTTAGGATATCATTATGACTGCTCAAGCTAACACCCAATGCACCGCAAAATATAAGCTATTAACGGTTATGGTAAGTGCCAGCTTAGCTTTTGCAAGTATGCAACCCGCTTTGGCAGCGATAGAGATTGATGAAACAGATTTTGGTCCCTCTTATGAAACGATGGCTGTAGATACCGTTGTTGGCAAGCCATTACAATTGATAGCTGCCGTCGCAGGCACAGCGGCTTATATTGTCAGTTTACCCTTCTCTTTAATCGGTGGTAATGCGGAGCAAGCACAGCAGAAGCTCGTTGTTGAACCATGGAATTCCATGAGTCGCTGCTTAGGCTGCACGGTCGCTGAAGACAACTATTATAAGTCGCAAGTCGTTGACAATAATGTGGTACGTATCGTGGTTGATCAGCCATCCGAGATTATTATTAATACCAATGATTATGTTGTCGTTAGACCTTAAACATGAATACAATTAAGTTCCTATAAAAAATCCAATTAAAAAAGGCTAACGTTATGTTAGCCTTTTTTATTTTTCAAATAAGAATCAGAGAAGTAAGATTACTTATTGATATTACCAAGCTTGGCACTGATTTCACGCAGCAACTGCACTTCTTCAGAAGGTCCCACTACTTTCTCCACCACTTCATCTGCACGGCGCAATCTATTGACCATTTTTACCATCATAAAAATAATAAACGCCAAAATTAAGAAGTTAATCAGCACTGTAATAAAGCTACCATAGGCTAATACAGGAACTCCTGCTTCTTTGAGGGCATCATAAGTCCGCGCCACACCTTCGGGCGCATCACCTAATATCAAAAACATATTCTTGAAATTAATTTCACCGCCAGCAATAAAAGAGATGATAGGAAGAA
>NZ_DATIRM010000054.1:0-9730 GCF_035469765.1 Psychrobacter sp. | reverse complement strand
CACCATACCGCTTGGCTCACTTGGCAAACGTACCGGTGTATCATTATCTTTGATATCGCGTATGACGGCGCCCTTTTGGTAAACGGTCAATACATCACCCGGTTTAGCGCCTTGTATGCGACCTAAGTTAATCGCCACCACACTGCCTTTGGCAGCTGAGCTAATAGAATCCATCACGCGAACGATCATACCACCGCGATTGACGGTCGCTGGCGTCGGATAAAAGACCGGCGGAATAGCATTATCAAGCTCAACAAAAACTCGATCGCCTTCACGCACTTCTTTACCGTAACTGTCAATAAGCTGTAAGCTCGTGACGCCATTGATTTCTGTCGATGTCACCAAACCTGTCGCTACTTGAGTGACCTCTAGACCGATCACTTTTTGCGTTTTTGGCTCAGTATACATCTCGCCTTCGCGGTAAATACCGTAACGCTGACCAACGATAAGTGGCACACCTTTAGCATAAACCTTGTCACCACTGGCGGTGATTAAGTTACCTTTTTTTGAGGCAAGTATATATGGCGTAGTATTAAAATCTTGCGGATTAACAATTAGAGTCTTATCAAGCCAATGTTGAATAGCAGACCATGGAATAGGCGGAATACTATTCACAACAGAAGTCACAGCGACCGTTGTCGTAACAACATTACCTGTCAATTTCTTTTCAATCCCTGCGCAGCCCTCGCCCGTATCGACACCGATTAAAGTTTTACCTTTAATCACACATAGAATCAAAATATCATTTGGATATATAAGGTTGGGGTTTTTGATTTGCTTATTGGTTGCCCAAATCTCTTTCCAGCGCCATGGACTATCCAGATAACGTCCTGAAATATCCCACAAAGTATCGCCTTTTTTAACAATATAGCGATTGGGTGCGTCTGCCTTGATAGTTGGCGGTGGATTATTAGCCTGAGCCGTGCTCATTAGCATTGCACTGCTAAAGGTTGTAACCAATAACGCTTTTGCTATATTTTTTAAGCTCATCTTCATTGTTATATCCACAGTATGTAACGCTGTTAGCGCCATAATCAAAGGTATCCAAATCTGCTATTTCTGCCAAATCCCTTACCTTTATTTAAAAACAATAAAAAACTAACAGGAATAAGGATTGATAACGCCGTTACCATAACGTCTATAGAGCAGCTATTTAATGTTTGTGACTGATATAAGTGATAGGTATGATTGCTAAAAAAGCGCCTAGTAAAATAAGATTTACTGACGCTATTTCTAATACTACAATTATATCTACAATAACACAATCATAAACACTTTATTACAATAGTGTAACCTTAGACTGGATATTCATTTTAAAAATTGGCTAAAAATAAAATCAATTAAGCAGGGTTTGGTGTGACCTGTCGACGGATTTGCTCAGCAACCAATTCTGCATCATTATCAAGCACTACCACATATTGCGGTAAGCTCTCTAAGCCTTCAGTATGCGCTGGGCGAGCTATCTCTATCTGTCCAAT
The DNA here is from genome assembly GCF_035469765.1 of Psychrobacter sp. Lineage (GTDB taxonomy): Bacteria > Pseudomonadota > Gammaproteobacteria > Pseudomonadales > Moraxellaceae > Psychrobacter. The sequence goes on along the minus strand of NZ_DATIRM010000054.1, from coordinate 8,252 downwards.
AGCTTCAACGATGGTATCAGCAAACTTCACTGGCAGTGCGGTCTCAGCACAGACAATCACCTCACCCTCACGCTGCAATTCTTTGGCAACCTTGATACCATCAGCAGTATGCGGGTCGACTAGCTCGCCATGCTGCTCATAGAGCGCCTTAATGGTTTGTAAGCGGTCATTATGGGTAGATTTACCCGCTGCAAAACCATAGCGCGTATTAACTGCTTGCATCAAATCAGACAAATCAAAACCTTGACCGGATTTTACGCCTTCAAATAATTCATGAACGCGTGCGCTGTCTTTATCTAATAGTAGATAAACAAAACGCTCAAAGTTAGAGGCTTTCGAGATATCCATTGATGGGCTAGATGTGATATAAGTTTTGGCAGTCGGACGTGGCTGATAAGCCCCTTGATTAAAGAAGTCATTTAATACGTCGTTTTCATTGGTCGCGACGATTAAACGCTCAACCGGCAACCCCATTTCACGCGCGATATGACCAGCACAAATATTACCAAAGTTGCCTGATGGTACGCTAAAACTGACTTTTTCGTCATTGCTCGTAGTCACGGCAAAGTAAGCTTTAAAATAATAAACAATTTGCGCTAGGATTCGACCCCAATTGATAGAATTGACTGTGCCTAAGTTGTAAGCTGCTTTGAATTCTGCATCTTGTTGTAATGCTTTGACAATATCTTGGCAATCGTCAAACATGCCGTCGATAGCGATATTATGGATATTTTTGTCAGTTAAGCTATACATCTGCGCGCGCTGGAATTGGCTCATTTTGCCATGCGGTGACAACATAAATACTTCGATATTCTCTTTGCCGCGCAGTGCATATTCTGCCGCACTGCCCGTATCGCCACTGGTGGCACCGATAATAGTAATACGCGCATCTTTTCTTTTAAGCACATATTCAAAAGCATTGCCCAAGAACTGCATAGCAACATCTTTAAATGCCAGCGTCGGACCATTCGACAAGCCTAAAATGTATAAATTATCTTCAAGTTTGCGGACAGGAACAATCTCATCAGAGCCAAATATCTCAGCGGTATAAGTGCGCTCAATGATATCTTGCAAATCAGCCGCAGGAATATCGGTAGCAAAGCGCTGCATAATCGCCATCGCCAGCTGTGGATAGCTCAGCGCGCGCCATTCAGTCAACGTCGCACTATCAATATTCGGATAATGCTCAGGCAACATCAAACCACCGTCTGGTGCAAGACCCATTAATAACACATCACTAAAATCCATCGGTGCTGTCTGACCACGGGTACTGATATATTTCATTAGATTGTCCTGTCTACAATGAGATGATTAATTAAAACAGTTTATTCAGCAGTTTTTTGCAGCAAGGCATAATAAAAGCCATCGCCACTCTCGCTATCAATTGGTAAACACTGGCGACCAATAGCTTGGGCGATACCCCAATTACAATCGTCGCTAAATTCAACGGCTGCTACATTATTATAGTAAGTCATGAAATCCTGCATTTGCTCGACGTTTTCTTGCTTTAAGATAGAGCAAGTAACATATAACAAATACCCACCAACTTTAAGTTGTGGCCATAGATTATGCAAGATATCGGCTTGTAGCAATGCCGTTTGCTCGACGTCTTCTTCAGTACGCAAGATACTGATATCAGGATGACGACGAATTACGCCAGTCGCTGTACAAGGTGAATCTAGTAATATAGCGTCAAATACGAGTTTGCTCTTTTTCTTACCAGCCCCTTGCCATGTAGTGGCGTCAGCACAGACAATATTCAGCTCGATATTTTTCTCAGCTTGCTGTAAGTCGTGCTGACTTAAATTTAAGCGCTGTAAATTAGTATAAATACGCTCGATACGCAGCGCTTCATTATCTATCGCAGTAACCTTCACTTTTGAAACCACAGGTACTGATTCATCGTTTTGTTTCACGTGAAACAACGACGACTCATTTGAGCTAATTAGTTCTAACCAATGAGCAAGCTTACCACCCGGTGCGGCACAAGCATCTAAAATACGGATCTCGTTATTATTGGTCTCTGTATCAACGTCTGCATCATCGTTTTTAATATTCAGCTTATTGAGTAGCGCGTTATGGATAAGCGGTGCTGCAAGCTGAGCATGCATATCTTGTACACTAGCAGCCCCTTCAGCAAATTGCGGCAAGGCATTGACTGCGGTACTTTGATGTAGTCTTAACCCTTTGGTTAATATGCTATTAGATGTGGCTGTATCTGACGAGTTGGGTAATTTAAAACCACTCATTAGCTCAACTAAGTCTGCTTCAATTTCAAATTCCACTAATGCTTGCTGATAATCTTCTACCGAGGTAACCGCTGTATTCACTCGTAAAAACATCGGCGCGGGTTGACGTAAACCCTGCATCAGATCGTCGTACTCTTCACTCCAATCCTGTTTAAGCTGATAAGCAAGCCAATTAGGTAAGCTGTGTTTTTTATCACACTTTTTGCGGAACTTACTTGGGTTCTTAGCAACTTTACGCAAGATGGCGTTGATTAAACCAGTCGCATGCGCAAACTCAATTTCTTTTGCTGCTTCAACCGTTTCGTGAATCGCCGCATGATCAGCCACTTGCAAATAGAGCAGCTGTGTCAAACCTACTTGAATAGTCGTACGTACTTCTTTTTCATCAATAGGGTTATCAGCCAGACTATCTAGCAGTCGCTCAAGCGCATACCATTGACGCAACGTTGTTAGTAGCAACGCATGAGCAAAACCTTTATCACCGTCATGTAAACTGTTTAATAGCGGATCAAGGACACTTGCTAGCGATTGACCATTTTGAATCGCCAGTAAAGTACGAATGACGCGAACGCGAACGCTACCATTCATGATAAGGTTGCTTGAAGGTTTGAGCTTATTGTTTCTTGGCGCAGTACTGGTTTGTCTCATTAAATTGAATTTCCTTGACGTCTAATAGGTAGCGTCTTTTGCGATTTGGGTTATGTATATCTAGATGAAATTATTTTGTCTCTTTACTGAACTGATCGCCATCATTGAGCTGATTGCCATGACAAATTTGTTCGGCGCTCATAGGCTTGCTACCTGCAAACTGTAGCTGAGTAATAGCTAAAGTGCTGGCTTCCGGTTTTTCAACACCATTATCAGTATTAATGTCATGACCACAAGCGACTAAGATTGCCTTGCGCCCAACACTAATGACCGTCCCTGCTGATTTATCGGTTGGCTGCGATGCGTTTACAGGCAAGCTAGCTAAAACCTTAACGCGCTGCCCTGCCAAAAAAGTATAAGTACCTGGCCATGGGGTCAAGCCGCGAATTTGTCGTTCAATCAAAGTAGCTGACTGCGTCCAATCAATTTCACCTTCAGTTTTGATAAGTTTTTCAGCATAATTGGCTTGACTGTCATCTTGAGGTACAGCCTGAGCTTGATAGTGTGGCAAGTCTTTTAACACAGTAATAATAGCCGTCGCACCAAGCTCAGCCATTTTATCATGAAGGCTGGCAGCCGTATCATCAGCCTCAATAGGAGCGCTGACTTTATAAAGCATATCGCCCGTGTCTAGCCCCTTATCCATCTGCATAATAGTAATGCCAGTCTCATCATCACCAGCCAATAATGCGCGGTGAATAGGTGCCGCACCGCGCCAACGTGGTAATAAGGAAGCATGAATATTTAGACAACCGTACGTAGGCGTGGTTAATACGCCAATCGGTAAAATGAGACCATAAGCCGCGACAATCATCACATCGGGCTGATAGTCTTGCAAAGTTTGCCTTGCTGTCATCCCCTCTATACTTGATTTTTTAAAGGTCTCTGGCTGCTCAACGACTATATCATGTGCCAAGGCCACCTGCTTTACTGCAGATGCTGCAAGCTTTTGTCCGCGTCCGGCTTTACGATCAGGCTGACTATAGACAGCGACAATATCGATATTTAATGCCTGTTGCTGCTTGATTAATACTTCAAGACTCAGCGCAGCAAACTCAGGCGTCCCAGCAAATACCACTCTTAATGGCTCTGTACGCGTTGGCTTAAAGGCATTATTAGTAAGGGATACATCAGGGGTACAATCAAGTGTCGTCATAGTTAGGCAATATTAATAAGTAATAAAGCTATTATAGGTGAGTTTGTGGCGTTGTGCCATGACTGTAATAGCCACAATCGAGCGCTACTAATGCGTCTAATTATCTTTATAATACTAGGACGTGTCCTCAATTCAATCGATGGACATCTAAGTGGGCTAAAAATGGCTAGCAAGTAAATATAACAAAAACATCATAAACTTACTTTGTAACATTATGCTGACTTAGGGTTATGCCTTTATGCAACAATTTCAGTCTCTACAACGCTTGTTGGCTTTCTATACTTTGACATTACTTGCGATGTTGTCATTATATTACTTCATTATGTTTCATGAGATGAAGAATCATAGCAAGCAGCACAGTGTAGGGATTTTTCATACCTTACAGTATCAGATTTCTGAGCTTAACAATCCTACAAACCCTGCCGTTAAAAAAATAGCAGAAAAGCCTTTTTTGGCAGGAATCAGTTATCAGCTAATTTTTATGATGCCCTCTGGTGAGACTTATATCTACCATCATACTGAAGCTGATGAGCGTGAATTTACCAGTCCCATGCTTCCAAGTATTGAGACTTCGCTATTATCAAATAAGAATAGTCATAGTACCTATACGTTATCCAACGATAAACTGATCGGAACCATCGAGCTTAAAAGCGGTCATAAACTATATACCGTTTTGCGGCATAAGCCGCTCGATATTAACTGGGTATCCTATCACTATTGGCTGCCTTTAATGACCGCTATTATGTTTTTTACTTTGGCATTGCTATATGCACTAAAACGCCGTGCCAATTGGGAGCAGTTACTGCTTTATACCGATAACTTAAGCAGTCATGCAAAAGATGCTTATACACCGCCGCCGTTTGTTAGCAAAAAATCTACACCGGATTTTCTACAATTGGGTCACGCACTCAGTCGTATCAGCTATCAATTACATAACAATCATCGCCGTATTACCACACTTAAACATCGTCTCGAGCGTTTGGTTGACCATGCTCCGCTACCGATGTTAATGATTATGAGACACGGTCAAATCAGTTTTTTTAACCAACGCTTTGAGCAAGTATTTTCGACAGCGTTTCACGATGACAATAACTATCGACTGACCGATTTTGTTTTTTCTGAAGACCAATCGACCCAGTTGCTATTGCAAAAACTGGTCACCCTGCGTGTCACGCGCACCCTTCTAGTTTATGCGCTAACGAATAAAAAGGCTTATCAGTTGCATATCACACCATGGTTTGGTGAGCACGGTCAAGTTCATGGTTTTACGGTGTTACTAAATAACGTTAATGATTTGGTGAGCCAAAACGCACAGTTACAGCAACAAAATCTAGAAATACAACAACGTCTAGATGAGTTTAATACCCTAAAGTCATCTATGGGTCATGACTTACGGCTGCCACTAGAATCTATGATCGATACTTTGGAGCCAATTGATACTAGCGTTTTAACTGCCAAACAGAAACAGACTGTCCATACTTTGGTTCAAACCAGTCAAGCTATGCTTATCATGCTCAATGAGATGCTCGATATAGGTGAGATAGAAGTTCGAAAAACTCGTCTGAGTGTTAATACTGTCGACATCTACAAAACAGGGCAACAGGTCAGTCAGTCATTTATAAAAGAGGCAAGACAGCATGGCCTTGAGCTACTGTATTTTTTTGCTCCTGATTGCCCACGTCTTATCGAGACTGACCATAGCCGTTTGCAACAAATCTTACGTAATTTATTGGATAATGCCATCAGGTATACCACTTCAGGCTACGTCGCCCTGACCATTGAAACTGTGAGCGCTGCGCAGTTGTCGATAGCTCAAGAGAATGGCCTGGTTAATGATTTAGTAGCTGAGAGTACAAACAAAAAAATAAACCCAGCACATGACTGGATTCGCTTTAGTATTCAAGATAGCGGCATTGGTTTAGAGGCGAGCAAAAAAGACCAGTTGCTGGCTTATTTTAATCTAAATGCTCAACTAGAGAACATAATCACGAACCAGCCGAGTTCCAAAAAGTCAGAACGTCAAATAAATACTCAAATCATGCAAGCTGGCGTTGGACTCACGACCGCTCGTAGTTTTGCTAAACTATTAGGCGGTTTTATAGAGTTGCATAGCACACCTGATACCGGAAGCACGTTTGATCTCTATATACCTTGTCGCAATCCAAATTATCAGCCCATCTACCATCTGAATCCTTATTTAACCCAGATTCACCTGATCGCTATCATCAATCAGCCACTTGCTGCTGAACAGCTAAAACGCTTATGTAACCATTTATCCATAGTAGTAACCTTTCTTACTTCTACTGATAATGTGGACTTAGCGCAGCTTACTGATAATTTAATACAAAACAAGCAGACCCTTGCGCCGATACTACTCCTTGATTATGACTACTATGAAAGTCTTACACTTGCTTTATCTAAGCCACTCGAAGTAGCAAGTAAGGAAAGCACCAATATAAATACCTTAGAACAACAGACAGCTGTCACAGATAACCTATTGGTTGATAAAGCAGTTGGCGATAAAATGTCTAGCAATATCGATCGGCAACATGCGTTAAACCATTTACTGGCAAATGTATCGCTACCAAAGATATTACTCAGCATGAAGTCTGAGCGCCGTATTACCTCTATACTGTTGGATAAGTGTGATGGTTTTTTAACCAAACCACTAGATGCTAACTTATGGTTATCTGAGCTACTACGCTTAACGTTACCTACCAGACAGACGCTCAAACAAGGTGCAGAAATTAGTAATCATAACAATTCGGTAGAAATAACTAATACACACAGTGAAGCCATTTCACCATTAATTTTAGTGGTAGAAGACAGTCCAACCAACCAAAAAATTGCCTGCAAAATACTCGCCAAACTTGGCTATCGTAGCGTGGTAGCAGAAGATGGGCAGCGAGCATTAGAGATACTACAAACACAGCGGCAAGAGATTGCACTTATCTTAATGGATTGCCGGATGCCGGTGATGGATGGATTGCAAGCAACCCAAGCAATTCGAGCGCTAGGCGATGATATTCCTATTGTCGCCCTAACAGCAAACAATACTGAGGAAGACCGCTTATCATGCTTACAGGTAGGGATGGATGATTTCTTAGCCAAACCTATTAATAAAGATAAACTACAAGAAGTGTTAGCATCGCTCATTAAAATCTAACGAACGATGCTCATTACTTTTTATTTTTAACACTAAACGACCGCTATTTCATAAAGCCATTATCTGCTAAAAAAGCTTCGGTAATATTGCTCTGTGGGCTGCTATTTTTCGTATCTCCCTGCGACTTATTTAATAAACGCTCTAAATATCTGGCTACGATATCCACCTCTACATTCACTTTAGATCCCACCAGCCAATGCTGAGCAATATTGGTCACTTGCGCGGTATGTGGAATGATATTGAGTGAGACAATATTATCGCGTACTAAATTGGTGGTGAGGCTGATACCATCAAGCGTGATCGAGCCTTTGGTCGCTGTATAATGGGCAAGCTCTACGGGTATCTCAATTTCGATATAAATAGAACGTGCATCTTTTTGCAGCTTACTGACTATCCCTACTCCATCGACATGACCTGCGACAATATGTCCACCAAAACGCGTAGTTGGTAACATCGCCTTCTCTAAATTCACCATATGACCCGGCTTCAAATCTTCTAGCGCTGTTCGCGCTATAGTTTCACGTGAAACATCAACGGAGTAATGATTACTACCAAAATCTACAACCGTCAGACAGATACCATTAGAAGCAATCGAATCACCTAGCTTTACATCACTAAAATCTAAGCCATCAGATTCTATGGTCAAGCGAATATCACCGCCTGTCGGTTGCATAGATTTAACCTTTCCCACACTTTCTATAATTCCGGTAAACATATCAACCTCTTCTCATTGTTTTATTGTCATTGTAGACAACTTTTCTCAGCAATAAACATTGCTATATCGTAGATATTTCGGGATAAACTGTGGATAAGTAAAGAGTAATACATGTCTATAGGCTTGAAACCCTTAGTTATTAAGGAGTTATCCACAATTAATGTTGTTTACAGTTAATATTTATATATCTAATTTTTACGATACAAGCTATTGATTTAATTATAATTTATCTAAATAAACAATATTAAATCAAAATTAATAGTTTCATGTGAAACAAAGTTATACACAGTTTCATGTGAAACCAATATTAATAGTCAT